>JBFGHF010000226.1:0-6642 GCA_041578355.1 Acidobacteriota bacterium | reverse complement strand
GTAGGGCGTGGTGGCGCCGATGCACTGGATCTCACCCCGGGAGAGCGCCGGTTTGAGAATGTTGGCGGCGTCGAGCGAGCCTTCCGCCGAGCCGGCGCCGACCAAGGTGTGAAGCTCGTCGATGAAGATCACGAAATTGGGATTTTCGACCAACTCCTTCATGATCGCCTTCAGGCGCTCCTCGAACTGGCCCCGGTACTTGGTTCCGGCGACGATCAAGGAGATATCGAGAGCCAGCAGCCGTTTGTCGGCGAGCATCGAAGGGACTTCGCCGTTGACGATTTTTTGCGCCATCCCTTCCACGATGGCGGTCTTGCCCACGCCGGGCTCTCCGATCAAGACGGGATTGTTCTTGGTCCGTCGGCAGAGGATCTGAACGACCCGCTCCACTTCGGCGTCGCGGCCGATCAAGGGATCGAGAGAGCCCGCCAAGGCGGCTTCCGTCAAATCGCGGCTGAACTCGGTCAGAATCAAGCCCTCTTTGGGCTTGGCGGGCTTGGCGCGCTCGGTCCCGGTGCCGGCCAGTTCCTCCCGAACCCGACTCAAGCGAAGTCCTTTTTCGTGGAGGATTCCGGCCGCTTCGGATTTCTCTTCACGAAGCAGCCCCAGAAGGATGTGCTCGGTGCCGATGTAGCTGCTCAGCAGTCTCTCCGCTTCTTCGGCGGCCCAATTCAAAACCCGCTTCGATTCGTCGCTGAGCGGCAACTCGACCGAAGTCGAGACCTTGTCTTGGGCGGCCGCCTGCCCTTCGATTTGTTTTCGGATCTTGTCGACGGCGGCGTCGGCGCGCGGGAAAAAGCGGTTGGCGAGGACCTTGTCCTCACGCAGCAGGCCCAGCAGGACGTGCTCGGTTTCGATGCTCCGAGAGCCCAACTGGCTGGCCTCGTAGCGGGCGAAAAAGATAACCCGCCTTGCCTTTTCGGTGTACTTCTCGAACATCGAGCCCTTACTTCTTTTCGGCCGTCGGCCTGCGTCCTATTTAACAGAAATGGCTGAAGGGACGCAAACGGCAAATGGAGCCCCCTCCGGCCCGCCCAAAGAGTATAGCCTGCCGGGGGGACCAACGGATTTCAAACTTCGTCTAAGCCCCAGGGGCATGCGAAAGACCTCCGCTCCGGCAGGGCGACCGGGTCTTCTCACGGGTCCCGGCCTCTCGATCAATGCAGTCTTCCGCCTTCCAGGCGCCGTTGGATTTCACATTGCGAAGCCAGCTGCTCGTCGTGCGTGACGAGGATCGACGTCAGGTTGTTCTCGGCGTGGAGACGGAAGAGGAGTTGATGAATGGATCTCGACGTCCCGGCGTCGAGATTGCCCGTGGGTTCGTCGGCCAGAAGCAGGCGGGGACGTCCCACCAAGGCCCTGGCGACCGCGACCCGTTGCTGTTCGCCCCCCGACAACTCCCCGGGCCGATGGTGAGCGCGTTCGGCGAGCCCCACCTGAGCGAGCATGGAGGCTGCCCTGGTCGAGGCTTGGGAAGCGCTTTGGCGGCGCAAAAGCAGGGGCATCATCACGTTCTCCTGGGCGGTGAACTCGGGCAGCAAGTGATGAAACTGGAAGATGAAACCCAGCTCCTGGTTGCGGAAGCGGGCCAGCTCGTCGCGAGAAAGCCGGCCGAGGTCTCGGCCGTCGAACACGATTTGCCCCCTCTCGGGAGCTTCCATGCCTCCGATCAGGTGGAGCAGGGTGCTCTTTCCGCTGCCGCTGGCGCCCGTTACGGCCAACATTCTGCGGGCCTCCAGCTCCAAATCCAGGTCGATCAGCACCTCCAGGCGCTCCCTTCCCGAGGGATACGATTTGCAGACTCGATTGAGGTGCAGCAGGCTACTCATAGCGGATCGCTTCGACCGGATCGAGCTTGGAGGCGGCGCGGGCTGGATACAAAGTCGCACCCAGGCAGATCAATATCGCCAGCAGGCAAACCAGCAGAGCGTCGCCCAACGAGGCCTCGAAGGGGACGTAGGGGATCGAATAGACCTGGGGCTCCAGTCGAAAAACCTTGTAGGTGTCCATGTACCAGACAGACACCCACCCCAAAACCGCTCCTATCGACGTTCCCAGCATTCCGATGATCAGCCCCTGCAGCACGAAGATTCCCGTAATCGTCCTCGGGGTCCCGCCCATGGCCGCGATCACGGCGATGTCCCGGTTCTTCTCCATGACCATCAGAGTCAACGTGCTCACGATGTTCAAAGAAGCCACCATCACGATCAGCCCGATGGCGATGAAGAGAGCCAGCTTCTCCAACCGCAAGGCGGAGAAAAGCGGACGGTTGAGTTCAATCCAGGTCTGCGCCGTGAAGCCCGACCCCGCCGTCTCGAGCAGCCGCTCGGCGACCTCGCTGGCCGCGTAGATGTCGGAGATCTTGAACTCCAGAACCGAAACCTCGTTTACCGACAGGCCTTCGAAGCGCTGTGCTGCGCCGATCGGAATCAGGGCCCAGTTCGCGTCATAGTCCCACAGGCCGGATTCGAAAATGGCGACGATCTCGAAGTTCTGCACCCTGGTCAAACGCCCCAATGGAGAGAGCTGGCCCTGGCGGCCGAAAGCGCGCACGTAGTCTCCCACCAGCAATCCCAATTCGTCAGCCAGCTGTTTACCCACCATCATCGACGGCACCGGCGTGACGACGTCGAATCGGGTCGGATCTCCTTCCACGATCTTTTCGAACAAATCGCCCAGAATCTCTCTTCTTTGGGGGTCGACGCCGCGCAAGATCACTCCCCTGGCGCGGTTCAAATCGCTGGCCAGCTGGGCCTGGGAGTAAACGGTGGGTGAGACGACCACGACCTCCGGCTTCTTCCGGAGACGATCGGCCAAGGCTCGGTAGTCCTGGATTGGCAAGTTGCCCAAACGAAGAAGGTTGACGTGCGAGGTGGCCCCCAGGATGCGGTCCTGGAACTCCTTCTGAAAGCCGCTGTTGAGCGCCAGGGCGATGATCAGTGCCGCCACTCCCGAGCCGACCCCGGCCACCGAAATCAAGGTAACGATGGAGATCAGGGTTTGTTTGCGTTTCGCGAGGAGGTAGCGGAGGGCCACAAAGAGTTCGAAGGGCATCAGGGTCGGTTCGCCAACTCAGCTCGCCCCCGGGCGTTCCCGTTCGAGTTCCTGTCGAACCGCGTCGAGAACTCCGTTGACGAATTCGGTGGAATCGCCGGTGCTGTATTTACGCGCCACCTCGATGGCCTCGTCGATGACGACCACCGGCGGAGTCTCGCCCGACAGGAACTCGGCCACAGCCATACGCAGGATGCTGCGGTCGACCGTGGCCATCCGCTCCAATTTCCAGTTTCTGGCGTTGCGGGAAATCAGATCGTCCACCATTTCGGGTTGGTCGAGATAGCGGCGGAAAAGAAGCTCGGAAAAGCGGCGCGTCTCTGCGTCGGCTTTATGGGTGTTCCAGAACAGTTGGCAAATCTCCTCGGGTGGAGTTTTGGCCAGGTCTTCTTGAAAAAGGAGTTGCAGCGCGAATTCGCGAGCTTTGCGTCGACTTGCCATGATTCTCAACTTCGCGGGCTGCCAGCCCGCACTCTTCACCAGCTTTGCTACGCCTGCAGGGGCCTCGGGCGTTTACGTTTCCTCCTCCGCCAAGGCTTCGGCGGACAGGTGGTCAACGCGGCGTCGCCGCCCCCTCCGAGGCACGTTCGGAACTCGGGAAGCGCCGAGCCAACTGGGCCATCTCGACGGCCGCCGCCGCCGCCTCTGTTCCCTTGTTGTCCGCATCTGCGCGGGAGCGATCCCGAGCCTGTTCGACGGTCCGCGCCGTCAAAACCCCGAAAGCGATGGGTACATCGCAATCCAGCGACACGCGGGAAATTCCCTGGCTCACCGCCGCGGCCAGATAGTGGTAATGATCGGTTTCTCCCTGGATCAGGGCCCCCAGGCAGATGAGGGCATCGAAGCCCTGGCCGGCGAGCCGCCGCGCCGCCCAGGGCAGCTCGAAACTGCCCGGTACCCAAACCACCGTCAGGTCTTCCTTGAGGGCTCCCAGACGCTCCAATTCGCTGAGCGCTCCCGTGAGGAGTCCCCGGGTCACGCTTTCATTGAAACGCGAAACGATGATGCCGAAACGATTGCCTTCGGCGCTGAGGTCCCGTCCCAGCTGAACCGCTCCTCCGACCACTTCTACACTCCCCGGAAACGGGCGGCCCGCTTCTCCAGAAAAGCGCGGGCGCCCTCCTTTTGGTCGTCGGTGGAGCAGCAGAGGCCGAACAGCGAGGATTCCAAAGACAGACCCTGCGCCAGAGGCATTTGCCCCCCTTCCCGAACGGCTTGCAGGGCCCAGCGCACGGCCAGCGGCCCGTTTCGGCCGATCGAAGCCGCGATGCTTCGGCACGTCTCGATGAGGTCTTCGGGCGCTACGACGCGGTTGACCAATCCCAAACGCAGAGCTTCCGCGGCGTCGATCGGATCTCCCGTCAATATCATCTCCAAGGCGGGGCCGCTTCCGATCAGGCGCGGCAGCCGTTGGGTCCCCCCGTAGCCGGGAATAATGCCCAGTTTGACCTCTGGCTGCCCGAACTTGGCGCCCGTGCTGGCGACGCGAAGATGGCAGGAAATGGCCAATTCGCAGCCTCCTCCCAGGCAGTATCCGTTGACGGCGGCGATCACAGGCTTGGGAAAACGCTCGATCCGGTTGAAGATCTCCTGGCCCCGAGCCGCGAATTGGCTGGCCTTCACCGCGTCCAGGTTCTTGAGTTCTTCGATGTCGGCTCCTGCGACGAAAGCCCGGTCCCCGGCGCCGGTGATGACGAGGGCTTGGATCTGCGGGTCGTCGCGCACGGTGTCCAACGCCTCGTCGAGTCGCTCCAGGGTTTGCCGGTTGAGGGCATTGAGCACCTTGGGGCGGTTGATGGTCAGCAAAGCCTGCCCATCGCGGCGATCCAGCTTGATCAGTGGGTTGTCGACCATTTCATTCCTCGGGCAGCGATTCCGCAGAGGCCAGGCTTTGAATGCCTCTGGCAAGATAGTGTAGCCCGGAAATCAGCGTCAGAGCGAGCGTGGCCAAAAAGATGGGAGGCAGGAAAACTTGGGCGTCGGGACGGATGTTGCCCACCAGCACGGCCAGTACGGTCAAGAGCTGAAGGGCCGTCGTCAACTTTCCCCAAACCGACGGAGAGAAGTTCTTGACCTCCTCGGAAGCCAGGAATTCCGCTACGATCCCCGCCTCGCCCCGGCGCCGGGTAAGAGCCAGAAGGCCCGCAGTGAGCAGGAACAAGTCTCGTCCCAGGGCGGTCAGGGTCAACCAAAGAGGTATGCGAACGGCGAGGCTTGCCAGGGGCAGCGTCAGGGTGACGAAGGAGGTCATGAGGAGCAGCTTGTCGGCCATCGGGTCGAGGACCTGCCCGAGATTGCTGCGCTGGTCGAAACGGCGAGCGATCAAGCCATCCAGCAGATCGGTGGCGCCCGCCACCAGAAAGACGAGAAGCGCCGGTAGCAGCGAACCCCAGAGCACCAGCGCCAGGAAGACCGGAACCAGAGCCGCCCGCAGCAGGGTCAGGCCGGTCGCTTGTGTCCATCGTTTGTTGCCCATTCGATTCCCGTCTCCACCCTCGGGCGCGGCGGCCAAATAGCGCCTTAGGCCGCTAATGTTACTCATGGCCCTGAGGGGGTCAAGGGATGAAGACCCAACAGCCCCGGGTGGACGCATCGCGCGCAGCGGCTCGAAGGTGTTATTTTTTTTGCGACTCCGGCCCTATTTGAACATCTTCAGAACAACAACCGGTGCTTGGTCTGCCCGGGGGGTGGAAAGTCCGGTTGGGTTTCTGCAAATGGGAGGAGGGGAGTGTAGCCGGAAGAGTCAGCATTCAGGGGAGGTTGCCGCTGCCCGATCGAAGTCGACGAGAGGGCTTGGGAGCCAGCCTTTTTTTGATTGATTTTCCTCACACCTCTGGACCTTTGGCGGTTGTTGAACTAAGATCTGAGGCGCCTTATTTGCGAGTTCTATTCTCCGGGCTACCTTCGAGAACTCGAGCAGGGGGGGCGCATGGCCAGCGAAAGCGAAACGGTTTGAGTGTTTCATGGCCCGCGAAAACGCTTGGTTGGGGGAGAGATAGACGTAGCAATACTACGGCTTTTCAGAAGGTAGCTTGGGAATCGGCTTTTTCTAACCAGTCAAAAAGGAGAAAAGCATGTCAAAATTGAGACTTCCGGTCGCACTTGTCTTTCTGGCATTCTTGGTTTTCGGAGCCAGCGCGATGGCGGCCGAGAATCCTGCCAAGATGAGCACCGATTCAGATTCGACGCTGGGTGTGTCCACGACTCTCAGCCAGAGTGCGGTTTTCGCCGCGTTCCTTTCCGATGTCAACGGTGGGGCGGATGCGAACACGGCCATTTCGATCAGCAACATCGTGATTGCACCCCCGAAGATCTCCGGGATCAGCACACCCGACTTGAATGACACTCAGGGTCCGATCACCGGCTATTTTTACGGCAACGACGGAAGCTCTTATGTCTACAAGACATCTGACAATCCGTCGGTGGGCAGCGGCCTCGACGAAGCTGGGGAACTCGGGCCGGGCGGCACATGGGCCGTTTTCATGAGCGAAATCCTGGGCACCATGGGCGTCGATAACTTCATCGGCTTCGGCTGGTTCGTGGCCGACTTTGACGCCGTCGCAGGCACCTACACCAATTTCTTCACCG
>JBFGHF010000225.1:0-6654 GCA_041578355.1 Acidobacteriota bacterium | reverse complement strand
GTAGGGAAGGGGGTCCCCGTGGCTGACCTGGCGGCTCAGCGAAGCCCAGTTGGGCTCGATTGAGGCGACCCAATCTCGGGCATAGCTCTTGGAGACCAAACCTTCGCCCGGGATTTCCGAAAAGTCGGGGTCGCCCAGAAACTGGGCGCGGTCGGCGAATGCCCGACGCATCACTTCCACCTTGAGATGCAGGCTCTCGCTGGAGTCGACGCCCAGGTTGCCGAGCGGAAAGCGCTCCATCATGTTCAACATTTCGACCAGGATGATCCCTCCCGAGCTGGGCGGACCCATGGAAACGATTTCGTAACCGCGGTAGGTTCCCCGCACGGGTGCCCTTTCCCGGACTCGATAGCGGGCCAGGTCTTCTGCTGTGATCAATCCGCCGCCTGCTTGCATCGACTCGACGATCTTGGCGGCGATGGGACCCTTGTAGAAAGCGTCCGGACCGTCTTTGGCGATGAGCTTGAGGCTCCAGGCCAGCTCTGGCTGCCGGAAGAGCTCACCCTCCTGCCAGAACTCGCCGCCCTTGAGGAAGACGCGCTTGGTTTCCGCGAAGCGGGAGAGGAGCTTCTCGCGGCTCTGCAGGGATCGGCTGAAAACGTAGCTGACCTCGAAACCCTCCTCGGCCAGACGCACGGCGGGCTCCACCAGCCGGGCCCAGGGGAGTTTCCCGTAGCGCTCCCAAGCCAGATGCATCCCGGCGACGGAACCCGGCACTCCCGCGGCAAGATGGCCGATCGTGGAGCGGCCTTCCACGACTTCGCCGTTCTCGTCGAGGTACATGTCGCGGCCGGCTCCCGCCGGCGCCGTTTCGCGATAATCGATAGTCGTTTCCTCGCCCGAGTCGGCGCCGTGGATGACCATGAACCCGCCGCCCCCGATGTTCCCCGCCTGGGGGTGGACCACCGCCAAAGCGAAGCCGACGGCGACCGCGGCGTCGACGGCGTTGCCTCCCGCCTGCAGGATCTCCAAACCGACCCTGGTCGCTTCGGGGCTGGTCGAGACCACCATCCCGTGACGGGCACGAACCGGAGGACGGCTGGCCGCGTCGAGAGAGGAAACGGCGCTGGTGAGTAGAATCGTCAGAAGACTGATCCAGGTAATCACGGTTCTCGGCATTTCTCTTCCCTTTCCCAATAATGGCGTCGAAGGGTCATTCTAGCGTCAAGGGCGCGTGGCAACTCGGCAGCCTTCCGTTGGGGCGATCCGTCCGCTCAGTCCGTCTTCAATTCCAGCACTCGATTCAACGATCCGGAACGGAAGCCACCCATGTCCAGGGTGACGAACTGGTAGCCCAAGTCGCGCAGGTGTCGATCGATTGCTTCGAAAACACCCGGCTTCAGAATCGCCGGCAGTTCGTCCACAGCCACTTCGATCCGCGCCAGGTTCTCGTGATGGCGCACCCGAAAATTGAGGAAACCCAAGCCGCGCAGAAACTCTTCGGCCCGTTCCACCTGGTCGAGTTTCTCGGGCGTGATCGTCACCCCGTAAGGAAAGCGGGAGGAGAGACATGGCATGGCCGGCAGGTCCCAGGTCTCCAAGCCCCATTTTCGAGAGAGTGCCCGGAGCTCCTCCTTGCCCAAGTCGGCCTCCATCAGTGGACTCAGGACCTTCCGTTCCCCGGCTGCTCTTCGGCCGGGCCTCCAGTCTTCCCGGTCATCCCTGTTGCTGCCGTCCATGACGACCTCGGCCTTCCATTGGCGGCGCAGTTGTTCGAGTCGATCGTAAAGTTCGCTCTTGCAGAAGTAGCAGCGGTTGGAAGGATTTCGCGTATAGGAAGGATCGTCCATCTCGGAGGTTTCGACCAGTGTGTGGTTGAGACCGTGGCGATGAGCGAAATCCAAGGCCAGGCGGCGCTGGAAAACGGAAACGGCGGGAGAAATCGCCGTCACCGAGCGCGCCTTCGCTCCCAAAACCCGATGAGCCATGTAGGCCAGATAGGAGCTGTCGACGCCACCCGAAAACGCCACCACCACCGCCCCGAAAGAGGAGAGAGACTCGCAGAGCTTCTTCTCTTTGGCCTCGGGGGTCATCATTGTCGGAATTCTAGCACGAGGAATTGATCTCCCCGACCCCTGTGCTACCATCGAATTCTACGTGCATCTCCGCTGATGACAAGGAGATCGAATCCAAATGAAAAAGCTTTCACTACTTCTCATGTTGGCGATACTGCCGACAAGCTTGACGATTTGGGGCGAGCCGTCGGAAGAGCAACGGCCACAGCCGCCGCGCAAGATCGAAGAGGACGAGCCTGATCCCCAGGGCCAGGCGACTCTGCGTGTCGCTGTCGAACAGATCCAAGTGGACGTCACCGTCCAGGACAAGAACGGCAATCTGGTCACCGGACTCAGCAAAGGCGATTTCACGGTCTACGAAGACAAAGTGCAGCAGGAGATCGCAACCTTCGCGCCGGTCGAGGCTCCCATGACGGCCGTGCTGGTCGTGGAGTACAGCAAGATCCTCCCCTGGGAATGGCTCGAAGAAGTCTGGGTCGCCTCGCAGATTTTCGCTCGGGGCATGCGTCAGGGGGACTGGATCGCGGTGATCGCTTACGACATCCGGCCGGAAATTCTGGCCGACTTCACCCAAAACCCGGCCGATGTTTTCAACGCCCTGCGCCGGCTCAACTTTCCGGCGTTCTCGGAGAGCAATCTGTACGACACGGTCGTCGACACTTTGGAACGGCTCGAGGAGGTGGAAGGCAAAACCGCCATGATCCTCGTCTCGACGGGGCTCGACACCTTCAGCAAGAAGAACCTGGGCGAGACGCTCAAAGCCGTCAAGAAGACCAATGTGGTGATTTACCCGGTCAGCATCGGCGGCAATCTTCGGGCTCGGGCCGAACACCGCCTGCCCAGCACCCAGCGCATGGATTTCTACCAAGCCGACGCCGCCCTCAAGGCATTCGCAAAGCACACGGGAGGAAACGCCTTTTTCCCCCGCTTCATGTCTGCTTTCCGAGGGATCTTCGAGCAGATCTCGATGCTGCTTCGCAGCCAGTACTCGCTGAGCTACGTCTCCTCGAATCCCGGCAAAGACGGCAAGTTCCGGAAGATCAAAGTCGATGTAGAGGCGGACATCAACGGCGACGGCAAACGCGACAAGCTCAAGGTCCGGCACAAGGACGGATACATCTCGGAAGTCGGATAAGCCGGGCCGGAAAGCCCAGACGGGGGGGTCGCGGACCTCTGGTTGCCGCGATTCTGGCCCCCAAGAGCTTCCGCTCGACTCATTTAGAAACGCGAGCGGGCCGATCGATCTCGATAGGGATCTGCTCGACGATCTTGAGGTCGAAGCCCTCCAGGCCGACCACTCTTTTGGGGTGGTTGGTCAAGACCCGGATCTCGCGCAGGCCCAAGTCGGCCAGAATCTGCGCCCCCACTCCGTACTCGCGGAAAGCGCTCGATTCCGCGCCCCGCTTCGGCCCGCGCTGTGCGGGGCGGTCGATTTCATCGAGCAGCAGACCTTCCTTGCCCTTGACGCGCAGATAAACCAGCACCCCCCGGCCTTCCTTTTCGATTCGCTGAAGTGCGCCGTTCAACTCCCGCCCCGCCCGGATGTCGGAGCTCAGAAAGACGTCGCCGAGCAGAGATTCGGTGTGGACTCGGACCAGCACCGGATCTTTCCCGCCCAAGTCTCCCTTGACGAAGGCGAGGTGGTGCCGGCCGTCGAGCTCGTTCCGATAGACCTGCAGCTGAAACGTGCCCCTGTCGCTCTCGAAAGGAAGGCTGGCGATGCGCTTGACGAACTGCTCGGTGCGGTGACGGAACTTGATCAGCTCCACGACCGAGACGATCTTCAGACCGTGACGGTCGGCGAAACGGCGCAGTTCGGGCAGCCGGGCCATGGTCCCGTCTTCGTTCATGATTTCGCAGATCACGCCGGCCGGCTTCAACCCCGCGATCCTGGCCAGGTCGATGGCCGCTTCGGTCTGGCCCGCACGCTCCAGCACGCCGCCGGGCCTGGCACGCAAGGGGAAGACGTGGCCGGGCTGGACAATATCGTCGGGGGTCGTGGCGTCGTCGACGACGGTCAGGATGGTGATGGCCCGATCCGCCGCGGAGATGCCGGTCGTGACGTTGCGGCGGGCCTCGATACCCACGCAGAAGGCGGTCTCGTGGACCGACTGGTTCTGGGTCACCATCAGCGGAATTCTCAACTCGTCGAGCCGCTGTTGGGTCAAGGGCAAACAGATCAGTCCCCGGCCATGCAGCGCCATGAAGTTGACGGCCTCGGGGGTCACTTTTTCCGCCGCCATCGTCAGATCGCCCTCGTTTTCCCGGTCTTCCTCGTCGACTACGATCACCATCCGCCCGTTGCGGATATCCTCGACGGCTTCTTCAATCGAGTCGAGACTCATGGCGAACACCTGGAATCAGCGCACCGGGGGCAGGCGGCGCAGCCAACGCAGACCGGTCTCGGAAGCGAGCGTGATGCTGGCCAGACGTTGGCGGAAGTAAGGCGATTCGAATTCGACGACCAGGGGAACTTCCGCCGAATCGAGAAAGAACCAGACCCCTCTCCGGCTGTCCTCGACACGCAGGACCGGCAGAACCGATTCCTGGCCGTTGATGCGAATCGTCCGCGTCTCGCTTCCCGTCCTCTTGAGCTTGACCGGTGTCCGGTTGAGAGTCATCTTGACGGTCTTGTCGGTCTTGAGCCGGTTGTACAATTCGTCGGACAAAAGCAGGGTCGTCTCGGCGGGCGATTCCTGGTCGACCCCCGTTTCGAAGAGGCGAGTGAGGGTGAAGCTATCGGCGCGGCTGAGCGCTTCACGGTAGATCTGAACCGTGCCTTGATCGGTGATCGATTCCCACTCGAAAACCAGGTCGGGCCGAAACCGGCCGATCCGCACGATGAAGCGCCTCGTCTCTCTCTGCGTGGTGTTCTCGTAGATGAGGATGCTGTTGGATCCAAGCGAAAGGTCCGCCGCCCCCAACGGGCTCAACAACATGAAGAATACGAGCACCGCCGTCCCCAGGAATCGGCGGACGTGCGATTCGACGTACTTGCTGATCACATCGGCCTCGAGATTGACTTCGTCCTTCAGTCGAAGAGAGGAAAAGTTGGTGACCTTGTAGGTGTGGGGGATGACCGTCACCTCGAACCATTCCCCGTTCAAGCCCGATATCGTCAAGCTGACTCCGTTGACGGTGATGCTGCCCTTCAAGGTGCAGTAGCGGAGGATGTCCTCGGGGGCCGAAAACCGGTAAATCCACGAGTTGCCCTCTTCGCGCAGCGAGAGGAGCCGTCCCACGCCGTCGACATGCCCCTGGACCAGATGCCCTCCCAGAAAGTCGTTGATGCGTGCTGCAGGCTCGAGGTTGACGCTCTGCCCGACTCCTTTACCGCCCAGGTTGGTGAGGCGAAGCGTCTCGGGCGTGGCTTCGACTTGAAAACTGTCGCCGTCCGTTTCCACGACAGTGAGGCAGCAACCGTCGATCGAGACGCTGTCGCCGCTGCCGAGTCGCCCCGCCAAGCACCCGCTGGCGATCTTGAGAACGGCACCAGAGGAAGTCGCATCCGCCTTCAGAATCTTCCCCTGCTCGACTACGATCCCGGTGAACATCGCCTTCTATTCTAGTGAAATTGCGGCCAAACCGTTGGTTTGGGGGGTTGGGGGCTGATACGGGTTTGTGGGTTTGTCGGGTTTGTGGGTTCATGTTGCGTCGGAATCGGAACCCGTGCCTGGCTAGTTTCGACAATCACGTTCCCTTGAGTCCCGCAACCTCCTCGGCCGTCAGTTTGCGCCAGCCTCCCGGAACGAGCTTTCCAAGCTGGACGGAGCCGATGGCGACCCGCCGCAGCCGCATCACGGGGTGCCCGATCGATTCGAACATGCGGCGGATCTGGCGATTTCTCCCCTGTTTGAGGGCGATCTCGAACCAGGAGTTGTTGCCGCGCTTGAGCCAGCGAAGCTTGCAGGGCGCCAAAGTTTCGCCTCCGATCCTCAATCCCTTGCGGAGTCGATTGAGCCGATCAGCCGGTGGTTCTCCCCGGACCTTGACCCGGTAGCGTTTTTCGATTCTTCCGGCCTGGGTCACGGCCTTGGTGAGTTCGCCGTCGTTGCTGAGGATCACCAGCCCTTCGCTTTGGAAATCGAGTCGGCCCGCCGGATAGAGACGGCGAGCGCTCGGCACCAGAGCCGTGACCAGGGGCCGATCCCCCGAATCCGAAGACGCGCTGAGCACGCCGGAAGGCTTGTAGACCGCGTAGTATTCCAGCGGCTGGGAGCGGATCCGCTTGCCGCCCACCTTGATGTGGTCCTTGAGGGGATCGGCGCGGCTTCCCAGCTTGGTCACCACCTTTCCGTTGACGGTGACCAGACCCTGCCGAATCAGATCCTCCGCCTTGCGGCGCGAAGCCACTCCGGCATGGGCCAAAATCTTCTGCAAGCGTTCCTGCATGGATAGATTGTAGCTTGGAAACGCCTTCCGCCCTCTGTCCCCCGTCCTCCGGCTTTTTCCGGTCGTCGGTTGGAGCGATTCGAGAATCAGAGCTGAGGGAAGACGGAAGACGGAAGACGGAGGACGGAAGACGGAGGACGGAAAAGGCCATCTCATTCCACCTGCGCCAGAATCTCCTCGAATTCTTCCAAGGTGGGCAACTCGGTGAGTTCGTTGAGGCCGAAGTGGACCAGGAACTGGGTAGTGG
>JBFGHF010000224.1:0-6678 GCA_041578355.1 Acidobacteriota bacterium | reverse complement strand
TCGACAGTCTGGTTGCCCAAAACCGTTCGGCGATCCTGGGCTGCTCGGCTCTCAAGGAAGAGTATCGCCAACGCCTCCGAGAGGGCCATCCCGAGGTCGAATTGGTTTACCTGACTGCGGACTACTCCCTGATCCATTCCCGGATCGCAGCTCGACCCGGCCATTTTTTCAAGAAGGATCTCTTGAAGAGCCAGTTCGACGATTTGGAGGAACCCCGGCGTGCGCTCAGCGTGTCTGCCGCGCAGAGGCCCGATCAAATCGTGGAGGAGATCGTGCGCCGACTGAGTCTGTGAGGTTGCAACCGTGACTCCCTTCTGCTTGACTCGAAAACATTCGTTCAAGGTGTTGTCATTCGTTTGTCTTGTCATTGTTTCGATCAGCGCGTCCTCAACCCGCGGAGAGTCTCCAGCGGCTGGGAACTTGCGCGCATTGCCGGAGGCTCAGCTTCCCGACGACAGCCGACTGGCTCCCTTGCGGACCTTGCATGACTATTTCCCGGCGCGGCCTGTCTTTTCCCGGGAAGAGTGGCAGCAACGGGCACAGCTTCTGAAGCGGCAAACCCTGGTCGCCTTGGGGCTCTGGCCCTTGCCGCCCAAGACTCCCCTCAACGCGGTGATTCACGGCAGAGTATTCCGCGACCGCTACACAGTGGAAAAAGTCTTCTTGGAGTCGTTCCCGGGACACTTCGTGACGGGCAACCTCTACCGGCCCCGAGGCCGCCAGGGACGCTTACCCGCGGTGTTGTCGCCGCATGGTCACACGGGGAGCGAAGGGACTCTTCGCAGCAGCGGCCGCTTTCACGATCACGGACTCGAGCGGGTTCGGGAGCTGATCGCGCAAGGCGCCGAGAGATTCGAGTTGGGAGGCCGCCACCCGCTGCAGGCTCGCGCCGTCCAACTGGCAAGAATGGGCTGCGTCGTCTTCCAGTACGACATGGTGGGCTATGCCGACAGCCTCCAACTCGCTCACAAGGGACTGGGTGTGCGGCCCCGCATGAACACCGACGAGCGGTGGGGTTTTTCCAGTCCCCAGGCCGAATTGAGGTTGCAGAACCTGATGGGACTGCAGACCTGGAACTCGATCCGGGCTCTCGATTTCCTTCTCACGCTGCCCGACGTGGACGCGGATCGGGTGGCGGTCGAGGGTCATAGCGGGGGCGGGACCCAGACCTTCATCCTCACCGCCATCGACGAACGCCCCGCGGTTGCCTTCCCGGCCGTGATGGTTTCGACAGCGATGCAGGGAGGCTGCATCTGCGAGAACGCGCCTTACTTGAGAATCGGCGCGGGCAACATCGACCTCGCCGCATTGACCGCCCCGCGGCCATTGGGAATGACCGGCGCCGACGATTGGACCCTCGAAGTGGAAAAGAAGGGCCTCCCCGACTTGCAGCGCCTTTACCGTCTGTTGGGGAATCCTCAGGGAGTCATGGCGAAAGTCTTCCCCCAATTCGGCCACAATTACAACAGCGTCAGCCGCACAGTGATGTACAACTGGCTCAACCATCATCTGGGTCTGGGGTTTGCCGAACCGATTCTGGAGAAAGACTACCGTCCCCTCAGCAAAGAGGAAATCTCGGTTTGGAACCAGTCCCACCCGCCTCCTTCCGGCGACCAGGTCGGAGACGCCCACGAGACGGCTTTGCTGCGACATTGGACCAAGACGGCTGAAGAACAGCTGGCAGCCCTGACCCCTGCCGACGCATCGAGCTTGGCGGATTTTCGGCGAATCGTGGGGGGCTCTTTCGATGTGATTCTGGGAAGAAGGCTGGAAGATGTCGAGCCGATTCGGTACTTGAAATCCTCCGACTTGCGATTCGCTTCCGGCCAGGGGGAAGTCGGCCTACTCAGGAACCCGGACAGGGACGAGGAACTGCCCGTCCTCATCCTTCATCCGGCCGGCGGGCCTTCCGGTCGGTACCTGGTCTGGGTCGACGCCGCGGGCAAGCTGGGATTGCTTGACGAGCAAGCAGAGCCGCGCTTGCATGTGTCTCGACTACTCGATGCCGGATTCTCGGTCGTGGGCGTTGATCTGCTCTATCAAGGAGAGTTCCTCGAGGACGGCCGGCAACCTCCCCGAGAGACTCGCCTGACCGTTCAATCCGACGGCTCCCAACCCTGGCACTCCTTCGCTTCCTACACTTTCGGCTACAACTTCCCCCTCTTCAGTCGTCGCGTCCATGACGTTCTGACGGTGGTTCGGGCTTTGCAGGAGAGGCCTTTTTCGGCCAACGAGATCAGTCTCAGCGGCTTCGGACCGGTTGCGGGCCCTCTGGCGGCGGCGGCTTTGGCTCAGTCCTCCGGCTCGTTGGCGAGAGCGGCGATCGAAACGTCCGGTTTTCGATTCGCAGGGCTCGATCGCTTCGACGACCCGATGTTTCTGCCTGGAGCCGTCAAATACGGCGACTTGCCGGCCCTGTTGGCTCTGGCTTCCGAAACACCTCTTTGGCTCTCGGGCGAGGGAGCCGTACCCGAGGGATTGTTGACCGCCGGCTTTCAAGCCGCGAGAACCAGCGGCCGCCTCGACATGTACAACGGGAACGAAGCGCGCCAAGCGGCCGTTTCCTGGTTGATCCGTTGACGTGCGAGACTTGTCTGGGCAAGAGGACCACGACCTGATGTGGAAGGATTGCCGGTTGTTCCCTCTGCGGCGCGGTCTCGTCTGGGGAATTGCGGTCTCCGCTCTTTCCCTGAGTTCGCTGGCTCAAACCACCTCTCCTCCCCCGCCCGAGCCCGAAGTCGTCACCGTCTCGGCGCGGGCCTTGCCCATTTCCTCCGTATCGGCATCGGTTACTTTGGTGACGCGCGAAGAGATCGAGAACAGTCGCGCCCAGACGGTCGAGGAACTCCTTCGAACAACGCCGTTTTTGCACGTCTCCCGCGTGGGAAGCCGCGGCGGGCTCAGCTCGATCACCATCCGGGGAGGCGACCCCAACTTCACTCTCATCATGATCGATGGAGTGCCCGTCAACGATCCCACCAATCTTCTCGGCGGCGCCTACGATTTGTCGAGCCTGAGCCTGGACAATCTGGAACGCATAGAAATCGTTCGCGGACCTCTTTCCTCGGTTTACGGGTCGGAGGCGATCGGTGGAGTCATCAATCTGATCTCGCGTCAGGGCGAAGGACGCCCTTCGTTTTCCGTCACCGGATTGCTCGGCAACTTCTCGGCGTGGCAGGCCGGGGTCACGGCCAGCGGAGAAATGCGATCACTCAGTTACGCTGTCTCGGCGTCCAGACTGGACCTGGGAGAACAGGTCGAGAACGATTCTCACTCCCTGGGAACGATTTCCTGGAATTCGCGCCTGCGGCTCAAAGGCGATCAGGATCTTCGTTTCTCGTTCCGGCTCAACGACCGGGATTCGTCGGGTTTTCCCGAGAACGGGGGAGGCCCGGAATTCTCGATTTTGCGCGACCCCAAGACCGTAGACGCCAGGGAAATTATTCTCGGGTTCGAATACCGAAACAGAAAAAGCCGCGCCTGGCAGTTCCGGGCCGCGATGGACTACTACGGCAGGGATGAGAACGCATTCACACCGGCCATTCTCGACTCGCTTCCACCCGGTCCGCGAACACTCCCCTCGTTTTCGGCCGAGACCCGGCTCGACCGGCTTCGGCTGAGATTCTCCAACAGTTGGAACCTGCCCGCAGGTTGGGCGGCCGACCTGGCGGTTTCAGTTCGCCAGGAGGACGGCGAAAGCCAAGGCCTGATCGCCGACTTTCTGCCCTCCGATTTCTTTCTCGAACGAAGCAGCCTTCTGGTCAGCGGAGAGTTGCGCTGTGAGATCGGGGACCTGCACCTCAACCTGGGCGCCGGTTTGGACAAGAGCGAAGGTTTTGAGAGCGATTTCTCGCCGCGGCTGGGCGTCTCTTATCTGATCGCCGAGAGCGGCGCCCGGGTCCGGGCCAGTTGGGGCGAGGGCTACAAGCTCCCGTCCTTCTTCGCTCTCGGTGAGCCCAACATCGGCAACCCGGACTTGAAAGCCGAGCGCAGCCGTGGGTTCGACGTGGGGATCGAGCAGGAGCTCGGAACCAGCAGGGTCTTGTTGGGACTCAATTACTTCCACAACACATTCCTCGACCTGATCGATTTCAGCCCCCAGCAGTTCCGTCTCGTCCATCGGACCCGTTCCACGACCCGGGGTGTGGAGTTCGAAGCGGGCGCTCGATTGTCGGAGGGCCTGCGGCTCAAGGGAAGCCTGACCTATGTCGATGCGGAGATCGAGGGAACTACCGAACCCCTTCGAGATCGTCCTCGCTGGCGGGGCGAAGCCGGAATCGAATGGCGACCCGGTCAACGCGGTCATTTGTCATTCCAGACTCAGTGGGTGGGACCGCGTTTCGACTTTCAGCTTCCTGTGGCGGACCGGGATCAAGTGGGCGGCTATTCGCACAGCTCGCTCGCCGCCGGGTATCGATTTCGCCGGGAAGTCGAGCTTTTCGGCCGCATCGACAACCTCTTCGACCGGCGCTATCACGAATTCATCGGCTTTCCCGACCCCGGCATCTTCGCCCGCATCGGCCTACGCTACCGCTTCGGCCTCTGACGCGGGGTCACAGCTTGAAAATTGAATTCTCGCCGTTGGCAGGCTTTTCGAGGCTTCTCCCGGAAACAATCAAAAAGCCCTTTCCCTGTCCAAGCACAGAAACCAGTGGCTTCGGACTTGCCCCCCGGGATGCCTTCCACCAAACTCGGATGCGGTTGGGGCAAAGCTCTGCTATAAAACAGGCGAGCGGCGCGAAGCCACTATTTTTCGACAGGAGATCAAAGGTGCGCAGAATCGAAGGTCATGTTTCCGTTATCACCGGTGCGGCTCAGGGGCTGGGGCAGGCTATGGCCTTGAGGTTGGCCGAAGAGGGGAGTCATATCGCGGTGGTGGACATCGCCCGCAAACCGGCCGAGAGAACCGCCGCCCAAATCCGCGAAAAGGGCCGAGAGGCCATCGTCTACGAGACCGACGTGACGGACTGGACGCAAGTGCAAAACCTGGCCGAGTCGGTACGGCAGCAATTCGGCAAGGTCGAGATTCTGATCAACAACGTCGGTTGGTCGAGCCCCGGCGGACCCATCCAGGACCAGAGCGTGGAGATGTGGGACAAAACCATTCTTATCTGTCTCAGCAGCGCCTTCTATTGCTGCAAGGCGTTCGTTCCCCTGATGCTGGAAGAGGGCTACGGGAGAATCGTCAACATCTCTTCGATGGCGGGCAAGGACGGGAATCCGAACTTGGTGCCCTATTCGACGGCCAAGGCCGGGGTGATCGGACTGACCAAGGCGCTGGGCAAGGAACTGGCTCAAAGCGGGGTGATGGTCAATTGCATCTGTCCTGCGGTGATCGAGACCGAGGGGGCCTTGATGGTGGGGCCCGAAACCCAAAAGGTCCTGATCAGCAAGATTCCCATGGGCCGGATGGGCCAACCCTACGAAGTAGCGGCCCTGGTGGCGTACCTGGCGAGTCCCGAGTGCTCCTTCTCAACTGGGGCCGTCTACGACATCTCCGGCGGTCGCGCCACCTACTGAACCACGATGGGTCTACGGATCGCCAATCGGATCATGATGATCGCCTTCCTGTTGGCTGCTGCCGTCCAGTTCAACGACCCCGATCCGCTGCTCTGGATGGCGGTCTATTCCAGCTGCGCGGTGATCTGTTTCCTTCATGAAAGGGGCCGGCGTCACGGTTTGAAAGCGGGCTTGGCGGCGATAGGATTTTTCGTCGCTGGAGCCGTGATCGCGGCGCGCGTGCCGAGCGGCGCTTCCTGGATGAACATCGAGACGGCCCGCGAAGCCATGGGTCTTTTCGTCTGCAGCCTGTGGATGACCGTTTTGGCATGGAGTGCGAGGCACCCGGCACCACACGGGTCGGACGGCTGACCTGGCGCAGCCCTTCCGAATCCGAACGGAGAATGAAACGGATGGCAAGTCGGGACATCGGCATCGGATTCATCGGTGCGGGGGACGTCTCCATCCTCCACGCCGAGGCCATCCGCAGGTGCCCCGGAGCAAGACTCGTCGGCCTCTGGAACCGGACGCCGGAGCGGGCCGCGAAACAGGCCCGCCGTTTCGGATGTGCTGCCTACGAGTCTCCCGAGGCACTCGTCTCCAGTCCCGAGATCGATGCGGTCTTTGTGCTGACCAACCTGGAGACTCATCGCGAGTTCAGTCTTCTGGCACTCGAGGCCGGTAAGAACGTCCTGGTGGAGAAGCCTGTGGCGTCTTCGGTCGAGGAGATTCGCGAGATTCAGCAGACCGCTTCGCAAAAAGGGCTGGTCTGCATGCCGGGGCACAACTACATCTACGAGCAGGGCGTCGTTCGGACGCAACGCCTGATCGAGCGCGGAGACCTGGGCCGCCTGATCAGCATTTATGTGCTCTACAACATCCATCATCCCGAAGAGGTGGCGGCCCGCTACCCCGGCGTGGTCCGGCAGATCTTGACTCATCACTCCTATATCCTGCTCTTTCTGGGCGGCAGGCCGCGCCGACTCTCCGCCTTGAAAGCCTGTCTGCATTACGAGCGCATCACTCAGGAAGACATAGCTATCGTCAACCTGGAAAGCGTGGTCGCCGTAGGCCACGACGTCGACGACCGTCAGGCGGCCGCGGGTCAGCGTTCCCGTCTTGTCGAAGGCCACGGCGCCGAGGTGCGCGGGCGTCTCCAGGTGATCGCCCCCCTTCACG
>JBFGHF010000223.1:0-6702 GCA_041578355.1 Acidobacteriota bacterium | reverse complement strand
GAGAATAGCCCAGGGCTTCAGCCCTGGGAATCCGATGCTCACACGACCGAGAGTCCCGGCGGGACGATTGAATCCATCAGGGAACCCAGGACTGAAATCCTGGGCTATCTTCACAGCGTCCTTCCCGGACGCACGGTGGGAATCACGAGCAGGATGCTCGTGCCGCGGTTACTGCCTCCGACCCAGCAACTCGGCTGCTTCGCCGAAAAGCTCCAAGGCGCGCTGAATCTGCGGATCCTGGAGCGCCAGGATGCGGTGAGCGGCTTCGCTGCCCGACTCGGCCAAAGCGATGTCGGACCGGATCTGATTGATGGCCCGGCCGCGATCGACGGGATCCGTCAAAGCCCGAGCTACTTCTTCTTCCGCGATCTTCTCCTCTCGAACCAGCCAGGACGAGAAATCGTCGAAAAGCTCTTGGTCCGACGCCGAGCTTGGATCATATCCGGAGCGGGCCAGGGAAGAAGTGGCGAAATCCAGAAAGGCGTTGCGACTGTAGAGAAGCTGCAGAAAGGGACTCGGCTCCGGCAGTTCGACGACAAAGTCAGGCCGAATCCCCCCACCGCCGAGGACCCTCCGTCCCAGGCCGGTCTGAAAAACCTCTTGCGGTTTTCCCGCTCCCTGCTCTCCTCTGGCCAAAGAGGCCTCACCGGGCGGAATCGAATGGCGATAGTAATCGTAGTAGGAGGTGTAATCCCGCTGGATCTGCCGTCCCGAAGGGGTGTGATAGCGGGCCGTGCTGAGCGCGATACCCGCACCGTGGGAAAGGTTGTAGACGGTTTGGACGAGTCCCTTGCCCCAGGTTCGCGTGCCCACCAGCAGTCCCAGGTCGTTGTCCTGGATGGCGCCCGACAGAATCTCACCCGCCGAAGTGGTTCCGCCGTTGACGAGAACCACCAGAGGCAGTGTCCAGTCGACACTGTTTTCGGAGCCTCGATAGCTTTTCCTGAGTTCGTCGATCCGGGCCCGGACTTCGACGATCAAGGCGCCCTCGGGTACGAAATTGTCGGCTACTTCAACCGCCGGAACGAGCAGTCCGCCGATATTGCTGCGCAGATCGAGCAGAAGCTTCTTCATTCCCTGGCGACGCAGCCGGTCGAGCGCCTCCCTCACTTCACCAGCCGTCGATCGGCTGAACTCGAGGACTCTCAGATAGCCGACATCCGGGGGCATCAGGTAGGAAAAGCGCACCGTCTCCTGGGGAATCTCAGCGCGCTTGAGCCTGACGGGAAACTCTCCGTCCCGACCGACCCGCAAGATCGTCAACTCAACCTCGGAACCCTCGGGTCCCTTGATCCTGCCGACCGCTTCAGCCACCGTCATCCCTGCCGTCTCCGCTCCGTCGATCCGGGAGATTACGTCGCCGGTGCGCAGGCCGGCGCGAAACGCCGGAGTGTCGTCGAGCGGGGCGATGATGGTGATTCGATTGTCGCGCTTGCCGACCAACGCCCCGATGCCGAAGTAGGTTGCGGCCTGCCTGCTTTTCATGGCCCCGTACGCTTTGGGGCTCAGAAAAGCAGTATGCGGATCGAGGTTCCTCAACAGCCCCTGTATCGAGGCATAGACAAGGTCTTGGCCGCGCACCTCGGCGCCGTACTCGCGTTGGACGGCCATCACGATCTCCGCGTGGAGTTCGGCGAATTCCCGAAAGGCGCGGTTGAGGTCTTCCGGAGCGGCGGCGGGAGCTTGCGAGAACAATGGAGATCCCACGGCCGCGGCGAACACCAGAATCAACGTTTTGAGCAAGAGCTTCATGATCCCCCCTTGGCTCGTTGCAGAGCGCGCTCCAGAACGGGATCTTCGGAAGCGGAAAAGCCGGACGGGTCGGAACCCACCTCGAGATCGGGCTCGATTCCTTCCCGAATCACGAGGCCGTCGGGGCCCGCATAGAAAGCGTCGGTGAGCCAGAGTGTGTCGCCGCTGGAGAAGCGAAGCTCTTTTTTCCGACCGGCGTGCCCGAACGTCCGCTCCCCGATGAGTTCCGCTCTCCCTTTGCCTCCCAGCACTGCCGCCAGTACGTCGCCCGGCCCGAGAGTGGAACGCGCCGTCAAGATGAACAGCCGGCCCGTCCAGAGAGGCCGATCGGCGCCTCTGAAAGTCTGAATCGATTCGCTCCTCTTGAGAAGTTCGCCCAGGTGGCCGGTGCTGAAGAGCGAAGCGACTTCGAATGCCGTCTCCGGGCTGCCCCAGGCGCAATTGCGGAGGTCGAGAACGAGTGCTCCGACTGCCCGCCGAGCAAGCTCCTCGAGTCGCGCCGCGAGCTGCGGCAAGGTTCCCGAGTCGATCCTCGTGAGGGTCAGGACCGGGACGCCCTCCACGTCGCGTTCCACGAGGGCCGGCCAGGCGAAATCGGTCAGCTCGAGAACAGCGGAGCTTTCTTCCGCGGCGCGTAGAATCTGCAGATTCAGCCGCTCTCCTGGCGACCCCGCCAGAAACCTCTGAACTTTCCACCGGGGCAGGGAACGGGTTGCCAGCCCGTTGATGGCTTTGACAATGTCTCCCGGGCGCAGCCCCGCCCGCGTGGCGGGACTAGCGGGAACGACCGCGGCGACGAAAACGATGCCACGGTCCTTGAGCAAAAGCAGGCCGCTGCGGGAACTGCTCACGTTTCGAACCTGCGCGAAAGCATCGATTTCGTGGCTGGGGACGAAAGTCGAGAAAGGATCCAGTGCGTCGGTCAATCCACCGAGGGCCGCTGGCAATAAGGAACGAATATCGACCGGGTCGACATAGGCGCGGTGGATCAAGCCAACCACTTCCTGCAAGTTCCTCCAGGATTCGTCCGGTTGCTCGGGTGGGGTCGGTTGAGCGGAAACAGCGGCGACGGGCAAGAAAGTCAGCAGCAGTAGCCAGGTGCGTGCGGCGGTCTGCTTCACGGCCAAATCACCCCCGATGGGAAAGAGATGACCGGATTCTATGCAGACTCGCACCCAGAGTCAAAGACTCTCGGCGGCCTCGCTGCACTCTGGGGTGAGAACCGTGGCGGGAAAAAACGCGGGTGGCGACTTTGCTGACGCCACCCGCGCGCGGGGTCCACGCAAGACGTCAAAACAGCAGCCTCCCCCGCTGTCCCTAGATCGATCTAGGGAGTGCGATTGATGGAATCACGTTTTCCCAGATCGGTGACTACGCAGTTGGGCGAGTCGGACGTGATCCGCAGGAACGAACCCGCTCCGAATACATTGACGCCGTGGATGTAGGAACAATCCACCTCGACGTTGATGTTTCGGAGGTTCTGGGGCGTGCCACCGTAGTTGTAGACGCGGGAACGAAGACCAAAGACGTTCTGGGCTCCCGGCGAGGTGGTCACGGCGGTGTTGGGCGCCGCGTCCCAGGCCTTGGACTTCGCTTCCCAATGATCGCCCGGAATGCAGCAGTCGGCGATCTGGACGTCGACCCGGCGGGCGTTGGTGCATTGCACGTTGTAGCGCTGCACTTCGCTGGGCCGATCCAGGGTGCAGAAAAGCACCTGCTGAAACCGGGTGTCCGGAGCCACGTCGGTGGCCGGCGGCGGATGCTCCTTCTCCAGTTCGGTGGGCGCGTTGTCGCTGCCGTCGGCCGGTGCGCTTTGGATCTGCCCCATGGCGAGGGTGACACTCAGGGAGGCCATCAACAACATCAAGACGCACGAATACATCAGATTGCTCATACACTACTCTCCTTTCTGATTTATCAAACGTCTGTGTGGACCACTGACCGTTAGGTCGAGGGACAGTATAGAGAGCCCCCCGCAGCCTGTCAAGAGCAAATGCGAATTTTTTCGCAGTTTTTTATCTTGTTGATTTCATGATGCTAATGATCGATTCAGAAGCAGATGGGGAGGGCACCGACACCGGGAGTCTGCCTGGGCCGCAGGCTTTGAATCCCAATCATGTAATACCCGTATCACTGTGTGTGATAACCGTAAGGCGAATCCCGACAATTCCGGCTGCGACAAGAGCGAATCGCGGGTAAGGCTCCGCGAGGGAAGGGAAGCCCGATCGGGAAGACGGAAAACGAAGCAGGGAAACACGGAACAGGGCGGCCGAAGTTCGAAAGCCGAGACCCGACGAGACTGTCTCAAAACTCCAGACGACCCTCGTCGACCTTTGGGCTGCGGCGTCTGCCGCCGCTTTGTCATCCGCAACCCACCGTCGACAGAAAACGACTAGAATGAGGGACTGCGGGAGCAAGCTCCCGCAGTTCAAAGACGGGAGCCCCGGCGTTTTTTGAGACGGTCTCCAACGGCCCGAGGCCACCTGCTCCCAGCGCAGCGCTCTGTCTATCGGTCGCGTGCTGATGTCAGCTCAGTGACAACCGCTTTGAGGTCGGCCAAATCTGCTTTGAGGTTTTCGATCTCGGCGTCTTTCTCCTGCAGCATCCGATAGAGGCCTTGAATGGCCGCCAGGGCCACACCGTCGGCATCGACCGTGGTAATGTGGCGATTGTCCGCCCCCAGGCCGAAGGCCGCGTGAAAGTCCTGAGCCATCGGTCCCATGTGTCGAATCTCTTCCGATTCGGTGCGGTAGTTCCAGCTGGCGATCGGCACCTTGCCGAGCTTCCTCAAGACTTCGATTGAATCAACCGGCTGGACGTTCTCCTTGGAGTTGCGGTCGCTGATGCTGGCCCAGGTTCCGCTTCCGGCCCCCAGGATGACCCCCGCCGTGGCCGTTCCGGCTGCATCGACCGCTGTGGCGAATCCGACGCCGCCAGTCGCCCGGACGGAGAAGGCGTTGTCAAAGTCGACCGTGAAGTCTCGATCGGTCGAATCCGCCCAAACAAAGGTACCTCTGCCCCGGGCCTTGGCCCTTCGGCCGGCTGCGAAACTGAATTGGCCAAGCGCGACATTATCGATGCCGCCTGGCACGGTCGAGAAGTCTCCTTGGGTCGAATTGAAGTACCCTCCGCCCACCGTGGAATAATCGTTGAGAGCGTTGTTGCCATATCCGCCTCCGACCGTGGCATGTTCCTTTGAATCCCCGGAGGCAACACCATCGTCGCCTGCCTGGTTGCTTTCCCCACCGGCAATCGTGCAGAACTTCCCGTAGGCTCGGTTGAACTTGCCCCCTCCGACAGCGCCCCATTCTTGGGCAGCCCGATTGCCATCACCGCCGCCGACGGTGGCAGCCGTTTCTTCCGCCTTGTTCAGAACACCACCGGAAACCGTGGAGTACTCTCCGGAGGCAAGGTTGTTGAGGCCTCCGCCGACTGTTGCGTGCCCATCGTCGGCGCTATTTCTCGAACCGCCGCCAACAGTCGCCCAGTTGGCCGATGCTGTGTTGGAATGGCCGCCTGCCACGGTCGAAGATGTGCCCAGTGACTGATTCCCCCAGCCGCCCGCAATAACGGAACGGGGTCCGTCGGCCTGGTTTTGATCCCCTCCACCGATCGTCGAGAAGGTGCTTGCGGTGTTGTCCGTGCCGCCGCACACCGTGCCAAAGCTCCCGCTGACTGAATTGTAAGCCGGACTGATCTGACCGCCGCCTCCAATGGTCGCGCCCTCGATGCCGGCCGAAACCCTGTTCTCGGTATGGCCGAAGATGATGTTGGGGCTCTCCGGAGGGAGGTTTTCGTGCACCCTCAGGTACTCAACAGCGTCATAGAGGTAGTTCGCCAGAGCGAGGTCCAGGCCCAGGGTCACATCCCCGGATGTGCCGCCCCCGGCAAGGCCCGTTTCCGCGGTGACCGAGGTGATATCCCCGGCCAAAGTGCTGGAGGAGATGGTCAGCTGCTGCCCCGAGGGCGTAATCGTCACGTTGGGGCCCGCTACCAGGGAGACGTGGTCGGTGATGTCGTTGATGCTCCGGACCACTTCGTTGGGGGCGATTTTGTCGCCGGTGATGGTGTTGTCGCGGATTTTCTCGGCGGTCACAGCGCCGTCCGCCAAGTGCTCGGTCGTCACCGCGCCCGGAAGCAAGGGAGCGCCCTGGGGAGTCACCACGGGCGTGGAGGCCAGCAGCCCGCTGTCCAAACGCAGAGCCAGGGCCAGCACGGGCCCGCTCGCTTCGATCAGCACCGAACCGTCGGCGCCGACATTGAAGGGAGGCTGCGAGACCAGGAGGGCGTCGTGCTCGAGCGGGGCGAGCGTCTTCGTCACGTCCTGCTGGAATTGACCGGCACGGTCGTAGATGTGAAAGGTCATCTCGCATCCAGAACTATCGCTGGGGTTGGCGATCGCCAAGCCGGTATCGGTGCCCGGGGCCACGTAGGTGAAGAGTTTGAGCTGCTCGGCTTGAGGGCTGGGCGGAACCCCTACATTGCCGACGTCGGCGATTTTGTAAAAGAGAGTCGATGTGAACTCGCCCTCGGAGGTGAGCTTGGCCCAGCCGTCGACCGGCCCCGTCTCGGAGTTGGCGTAGGCCCTGGTCTCGGTCGCACCGGGTCCGAGCTCGAACTCGTCATTGAGAAAAAGGCTCCCGTCAGAACGGCGGAACTCTATGTTGACGATGATCGTCTCCTCGCCCGGGTTGTGAGCCGTGATGTGCGTCTCCGCAGTTCCACCGATGGCGAACTGGGCAAAATACTGCGTCTTTTGCCCAAACTGACCGAAGCCAACCGAGCCGGTTGCCCCCAGCAGCCAGAAAAAAAGAAGGGAAATGAAGAGAGTCTTGCTTCTCATTTGAGATGCCCTTTCCGGACTCCGCGCGACTCTTCGAAGCGGCAGCCGGAGACCTTATGAAGGCCCGGCGCAGAGGTGCAAGGCTGCCGGGACTAAAATGCTCCGTT
>JBFGHF010000222.1:0-6712 GCA_041578355.1 Acidobacteriota bacterium | reverse complement strand
GCCGAGGCGCGTCGAGACCGCAGAGCCGGGGCCAGGACTGCCCAGGGTGTTGCGGCGACGTCCGCAGACTCGGTCTTCGGTCGTCCGATGTTGCTCGACCACCGGCGAATCCTGGCCACGGCGCTCGACCGTATCCGGGGAAAGCTGAGATATCGGCCCGTGGTCTTCGAACTGCTGCCTCCTCGCTTCACCTTGTTTCAGCTCCAGCGGCTGGTCGAGTCGCTGGCCGGGCTGCGGCTGCACAAGCAGAACTTTCGCCGACTGCTGGAAAAAGGCGGTCTGGTGGAGGGTACCGGCAAGCTGCGCCAGCAAACCCGCGGCAGACCCGCCGAATTGTTCCGCTTTCGCCGCGAAGTGCTCCGCGAACGCCCCGCTCCCGGGGTGGGTCTTCCCGGCGTTCCCGGATGAGGCTTTTCGCTCCCCAGTATGTCGAGATTCGATTTCCGAAAGATCTTTCAGTGGCGCTTGGGCTAGTATCAGGGGCCGGGAGGAAAGGAATGAAAACAGTCAGTATCTTCGGCGCTCTCTTCTTGTTGGTCGGCTGTGCCGCCGGGACCAACCAACCCGACACGGACGAAGCCCTCCTGGCCAGGGCCCTTGAAATCCACGAGCGGGTCTTGACGATCGACACCCACGACGACATCCCTCCCGACTTCGCGACTGCCGAGGTCGACCCCGGGATTCGCGGAGACCGTCAAGTCGACCTTCCCAAAATGCGGGAGGGCAAGCTGGACGTGGGCTTCTTCATCGTCTACGTGGGACAGACGGCTCGTACGCCGGAAAACTACGAGAAGGCCAAAGCGGACGCGATGACCAAGTTCGACGCGATCCGACGGATGACTTACACGATGTATCCGGATCAGATCGCTCTGGCGTACACGCCTGCCGACGTTGAACGGATTCACGGCGAAGGCAAACTGGTCGCCTGCATCGGGATCGAGAACGGCTACGTGATCGGCAAGGACCTCTCGCTGCTGGAAAAATACCATCAGTTGGGAGCTCGCTACATCACCCTCGCCCACGGCGGCCACAACGACATCGCCGACTCTGCCACTCCTCGAGCGAGACTCGGAGACGCCCCTAGCGAACATGACGGTGTTTCCGAATTCGGAGAGAAGGTGATCGCTGAAATGAACCGTCTGGGCATCATGGTCGACGTCTCGCACATATCCAAGGCCGCCATGCTCGATGCCGTGCGGCTTTCCGGCGCACCCGTGATCGCGTCCCACTCCAGCACCAAAGCGCTCTGCGATCACCCCCGCAACATGGATGACGAGCAGTTGTTGGCCCTCAAGAAAAACGGCGGGGTGATCCAAACCGTGGCCCTCGACTCTTTCGTCAAGGAAAGCCCGACTGAAAAACGGACGGCTATCCAGCAATTGCGTGAGGAAATGGGAATCGACAGTCCGGGAGCCATGCGCAACCTGAGCGAAGAGCAACGAGCCCGTTACAGGGAGGCCCGTGACAGGATCGAAGAGCAATGGCCCGGCGCAACGGTTGAGGATTTCGTCGATCACATCGACCATGCCGTCGGGTTGATCGGCATCGACCATGTGGGAATCAGCTCCGATTTCGACGGCGGCGGCGGCATCAAGGGCTGGAACGACGCCAGCGAGACACCCAACGTCACCGTCGAACTGGTGCGTCGCGGCTACAGCGAAGAGGAGATCGCCAAGCTCTGGGGCGGTAATCTGCTGCGGGTTTGGCGCGAAGTTGAGCAGGTGGCGAAGCAGCTCCAACAAACGGGGGACTGAGGCTCGGTTTGAAGATCGACTTGAAGGACCCAGGCGGCGAGGTTGTGGCTCTGGCGGCGAAAACGATTCTCAACCAGGGGATCGTGCTCTCCCCGACCGACACCGTTTACGGCTTGGCCTGCGACCCCTATTCGGAAGAGGCGCTGAACCGCCTTTGTTCAGTCAAAGGCAGGCCCTCTCGCAAAGGCTTTCTCGTCCTGGTCTCGGGGATCGAGCAGGTGGCCGCTGTGGCCTCGCGTCTTCCCCGCGGGTTTCAGGAATTCGCCCGGCAGATCTGGCCCGGCCCGATCACGGTACTGCTCGAAGCCGCCGACAACATTCCCCAGCCGGTACGCGGCGACGGCTCGAAGATCGGTTGCCGCCAGCCCGACTCTCCCTTCCTTTTGCAGTGGATCGCAGCGGCGGGACGGCCCATCGTGTCGACAAGCGCCAACTTGTCCGGCCAACCCATCCCCTCGACACTCAGCGAGTTGGAGTCACTTTTCGGTGATCGTGTGGACCTGTTTCTGGAGGCGGGCGAGCCTCGCGCTTGCGAGCCCTCCACGGTGGTGGATTGGTCGGGATCCGTGCCCCGCGTGCTGCGGCGCGGAGCCGGGTACCGTCTACTGCGGGACGTCTTGCGGCTGGACTCGGCCGAGTGACTCTTCCGACCAGGTCGGCAAAAAGTTCACAAGCTGGCCAAGCTTGAGTTTTGAGACGTCGTAGTCGTAGTCGAAGATCGTCGGCGAAATAGCTCCGATCTCGGAAAGCGGGCCGATTACGAATACGAATACGATTACGAGACCCCTCGGCGGTTTTGAGGCGCCGCCTCGCTAACTGTAGCTGAGAACAGTCACCAAGACGTAGACCGCCAGGAGCAACGCGCCGAATGCCCTACCCAGATGCTCCTTGGCGGTGAGGCTTCCGATTCGGAAAACGATCAGGATGAAGAGCATGGAGGGGAAATAGAGGCGGAAGAATGGCGGAGGAGCCTCCAAACCGCCCTTCGTCACCGCGGCTGCCGCTCCCGCCACGAAGAGAACGTTGAGGATATCGGCCCCGATGACATTGCCCACCGCCAACTCGCCGTGCCCCCGCCGCGCCGCCGAAAGGGCCGTGACCAACTCCGGCAGCGAGGTCCCGAAAGCCACCAGGGTCGCCGCTATGATGGCGTCCGGAACTCCCAGGCGGAAGGCCGCTTCACTCACCGCCGGGATCAGCGTCCAGCAAGATGCCAGCACCAGCAACAGCGCCAACCCTAGTTTCGCGGCGATGACGGCAGTCGAATCAGGAACCGAGTTCTCGGCTGGCGCCTCGCCCGGGCTGGGCGCCGTCTTGCCCGCCCATTTCACCGTGGCCCACAAATAAAGGGCCAAGAGGAGCAGAAAAAACCATCCGGTCGCCCGGTCGAGACGGCCTCCCTCGGTCCAGGCCAGGGTCAGGTTCGACCAGGGCAAACAAGCCGTCACCAGCAGAAAGCCAGCCCCGAGCTGGAGCCATCCCTGCCGGTTGACGATGCTCCGGTCGAGCCGCAGCGGTCCGACGAAACTCGCCAGCCCCAGAATCAAGCCGGTGTCGCAGATCACCGAGCCTACGGCGTTTCCGAGCGCCAGGGAGGGCTTTCCCTGCAGGGCCGCCAGCACGGACACGACCGCTTCGGGTGAAGTCGTGCCAAGACTGACGATGGTGGCCCCGATGACGACTTTGGGAATGCCCGAGCGCTGAGACAGGTCCACGGCCTCGTCGACCAGCCAGTCCGCGGCTTTGGCCAAAACGAGCAGGCACAGGGCGATCAGAAGGAACAGGACCACCCCGGGCAGTCCCGAGATCCACTGCGCCAGCAATTCTTCCATCTTCCTATTTGGCTGTCCGAATCGGCCGGAGTCAAGCCGGAGAAACTTTTCAGGGCTTCAACTAAGGTCGGCGAACGGGATGTCGATCAAGAGAACATCGAAAAGAGTTGCAGACGATAATCCGGACGGAGTGGATGGTCCTCTTTTCCGTGGAGCCTCGAATCGGCTCCGACAGGAGGAGAGAGAATCGGATTCTCGGAAAGGTTGGGAAGATGTGAAGGAGACCTTCGCTTTCGGCAAGCGCGGATCGACCGTCGGACGAGGTATCCGTTGCGGGCTCGGTCGTCCGAAGATCGATCCTGATTCGAGTCCGCCGGCTCACCTGGGGTGTAGCCGGACGGCGGGCGCTTGGCCGGACGGCACTTGAAAAGCGCCGCCGGCCAGATGGTCCCTGGGAGGACCAAAATCAGTCTCCCCAAATGGTAGTGTCGGCCCAGAGGACGACATCGCCCCAGAGGGTGGCGTCGCCCCAGAGAGTGGCATCGCCCCAGAGGGTGGCGTCGCCCCAGAGCGTGGCGTCGCCCCAGAGCGTGGCGTCGCCCCAGAGGACGGCGTCGCCCCAGAGAGTGGCGTCGCCCCAGAGCGTGGCGTCGCCCCAGAGCGTGGCGTCGCCCCAGAGGATGCCGTCGCCCCAGAGGATGCCGTCGCCCCAGAGGATGCCGTCGCCCCAGAGGATCCCGTCGCCCCAGAGGACGGCGTCGCCCCAGAGAGTGGCGTCGCCCCAGAGAGTGGCGTCGCCCCAGAGAGTGGCGTCGCCCCAGATGGTGGTGGAACCCCAGAGCACGGCGTTGGAAGCGATCTGGGGGTCGATCCGGGGTCCGTAGAAGAGACTTCGGCCGTGGCCGAATGCCAAGCCGGCCTTAACCGTTTCACCATCGAGTTCCCATCGAGTGGGGACGGCGAAGGAGTTGCGGCGATTCTCCATATCGATGGACTGGGCGAACAGGACGGCGATGGGCGTGTTGAGCATTCCGTTACCCTGCTCGAACAGGTGCAGGTCGGTCAATTTGATGGCCGAGTAGCTCAAGATGATCTTGCTCATCAGCGGCGTCAGCCGAGGATTGGCCTGAAGCATCAGGGCGACGCCCCCGGTCACGAAGGGTGTCGCCATGCTGGACCCGCTGAACCGGGCATGGTGGTCGCCGACCTGCAAATCCGGATGGTCGTAGAGCAGTGTCGACCCCGCTGCGGCGAGGGATGTGATCTTGTTTCCCGGAGCGGCGAGATCGGGTTTGAAGAGGCCGTCCAGATAGGTGGGGCCGCGAGAACCGTAGCTGGTCGGCTGATCGTCCGAGTGCCCGGCCGTGCCTTTGGTGTTGACGGGATAGACCGTGATCGCGTCCGGCGTGTAGCCGGGGCTTCCGATGGCGCCGAAAATGCGCTCGAACTGTTGGGTCTTGCCCAGGTTGCCAGCCGAGGCGACGGACACCACGCCCGAGGCAACCAGGCGGGCCACCGCCAGGCTGAGAGGGGATTCTCGATACGACTCGACGGGCGGGTGGCTCACGGAAAAGTTGGCCACCCGGATGTCATAAAGGTCACGGTTGGCGACCACCCAGTCGATGGCCCGGATCAGGTTGCTGACAAAGCCTGTCCCGTCGGCACCAAGAACTTTGATGTCGACGAAGGACACGGCGGGTGCCACGCCACGATGCCGTCCAGCGGAGGTTCTCCCGCTGGCGCCGATGATACCCGCCACGTGGGTGCCATGGCCGTAGTCGTCGGTGTTGCGGACCAGGAAGACCGGCTCGTCACCGGTGAAATCGACCGCTGCGCGAATGCGGCTGTCGGGCAGGTCCGGATGGGGCCCGATACCGGAATCGAAGACCGCCACGCTGACTCCGGCGCCATCGTAGCCCCAACTTTGAGCCAGATCGGCTCCGACGGCGCGCAAGGAATGATCGGCGTCTCCCCAAGGGGGGGCGAAGGAGCGGTCGAATCGACTAGCGTCTCCGGTGGCCCGAAGCACCGGGTCCAAGGTGATGTACTCGATCGCCTCCGTTTCGATCAACGAGGCGATTTCGGCGCCCGTCAGGGTCGCGCTGTAGTCTGGGGTCGAACCCAGGCTCCGGGCCGATTCGGGAAGCCCGGAGGGGTGGCCTGCGCGGATGATGACCGGAATCGGATGGTCGTATTCCGGGCGGGCGAGAAGGGCGCCCAATTCACCACGCAACACTGGTGCCGTTTTTCCGGCGAACTCGTCGGCGAGAGGTGCAGCTATCAGATCGGAAGTCACGAGAGCGAAGGCGAGTGCCAGCCAAAGGAGAGCTTGCCACCGGAGTGGCGGTTTCGTTTTCAGATCGTCTTTTCGAGGAGCAGACATTTTCAAATCCTCCCAGGATCAGTCGTGGTCTCCCTCTTGTTCTGGATACGCATCCACTCTACGGAGCGAGCGTTCCGATATCGTTGCTCCTAGCGTTGCGAAAAGCGTTGCAGATTCATTTTTTTTGGCTTTTTTGCAAAAAAAGTCGAGTATGATGAGATTTATACGACTTCGACGGGGTTTGTCTGACTAGGGGGAAGGCGACTTGCCCGCAGTGAAAATCTGTCTGCTGGGATCGCCGCGCATCGAGATCGATGACACCGACATCTCGCTGGGCCGACGCAAGGCCGTTGCCCTGCTGGCCCGGCTGGCGGTCGTTTCGCAACCCGAGCGCCGCGACACCTTGGCCACTCTGTTGTGGCCCCAATCGAACCGGGCCCGGGGACTCGCCGCCCTGCGGCGGGTGCTGCGGAGCCTGACTCGGGCATTGGGGCGCGATCCGATTCGTGCCGATCGAAAGACCATCGGTCTGCGACAGGATCGGATCTGGGTGGACGTTACGGAGTTTCGCGCCCTGGTCGCACGCGCCCCCAGCGGAGAGGTGAAGGCCGATCAATGGAGAATGCTGCTCCCCGATCTGACCCGGGCATGGGAGCTTTGGAGGGGCGACTTCCTCGAAGGGTTCGGTCTAAAGGACAGTCCGGCCTTCGACGAATGGCAGCTCTACACCGCCGAAGAGTTGCGAGGCGATTTGATTCGTCTGTTTCAGAGTTGTGTAGCCGGCTTTGAACGAAGCGGAGAAATAGAACACGCCATCGAGTACGCCCAACGCTGGTTGTCTCTGGACAATCTCTCCGAGGAGG
>JBFGHF010000221.1:0-6713 GCA_041578355.1 Acidobacteriota bacterium | reverse complement strand
TTTCGGGCTTTCGCAACTTCACCAGTTGAGGGGCCGGATCGGGCGCGGACCGGAAAAAAGTTACTGCATTCTGATGACCGACGGCTCCGGGACGGCTGATTCCTATCAACGACTGCAGGTCATGCGCCGCACCAACGACGGATTCAAGATCGCCGAGAAAGACCTGGAGCTCAGAGGTCCCGGCGAGTTCGTCGGCACCCGGCAATCGGGAATGCCGAACTTCCGCTTCGGCAACATCATTCGCGACCGAAAGCTCTTGAGAGCCGCCGAGCTGGAAGCCGAGAATTACGTCGACAAGATCGTCGAAGCCGCCGATTCCGAAGAACATCTGGCCCGTATCGCCGAGACCTGGCAGGACGAGTTCGGTCTCTACGAAGTGGGATAGGAAGGGTCGGGGCAAGATGGACGACTTGAAATCGCTACTTCAGGTTCTCGATCACACGGCGCAGCTTTCCGCCTTCGCTGCGGGGTAGGTCGCCCGGGGGGCAGGCCGTCACCTGGAAACGGAGACCCAGCCGCTCCTTGAGAGCTGTCTGGATGCGCTTCTCCAACTCCGACGCCGATTTCGCCTTCAAACCCGACTCGACTTTCAATTCGATCTCTTGGCGACCCCCTTTTCTGCTCACCACGAGTTGCCAGTGGGGCAAGGCCTCGGCGAAGCGCAGCAGAATCTCCTCCACCTGACTCGGATAGAGATTGACTCCCCGGATGATGAGCATGTCGTCGCTGCGTCCCCGGATCGCCGCCATCCGCCGATGGGTGCGGCCGCACCGGCAGGGTGCGTCGGAAAGGGAAGTGATGTCGCCGGTCCAGTAGCGCAGCAGGGGCATGGCCTGCTTGGTGAGGGTGGTCAAGACCAGGACGCCTTCTTCTCCATCCCCCAGCGGCTCTCCACTGGCGGGATCGACGATCTCGGGGTAGAAATGGTCCTCCCAGATATGACTACCCCGCCGCTCCTCGAGGCATTCCTGGGAGACGCCTGGACCGATGATCTCGGTGAGCCCGTAGATATTGGTTGATTTCACGCCCAAGCGACCGTCGACTTCCCTGCGAATTGCCTCGGACCAGGGCTCGGCGCCGAGCAGAGCGTAACGCAGGGAGATTTGCTGGGGCTCCAAGCCTCGACGGTCGCACTCCTCGGCCAGGGTCTGAGCGTAGGAGGGGGTGCAACAGATCAAGTCCGGTTGGAAATCCTCGATCAGATCGACCTGACGCGCCGTCATTCCGCCCGAAACAGGGACGACCGTCAGACCCAGAAGCTCCGCGCCGCCGTGCAGTCCGAGGCCGCCGGTGAAGAGGCCGTAGCCGTAGGCGTTGTGCAGCATCATCCCCGGTTCGGCGCCCGCTGCCGCCAAAGAGCGAGCGTTGACCTGTGCGAACATCTCCAGATCGCTTTTGCTGTAGCCTGCCACCACGGGCTTTCCCGTCGTTCCGCTGGAAGCGTGAATTCGGCGCAGTCGGGAGCGTTCGACGGCCAGAAGCCCGAATGGATAGTGGCGCCGGAGGTCTTCTTTGCGTATGAAGGGAAGCCGAGGCAAGTCCTCGACCGAAAGGACGTCGGAAGGGGTGAGATCGCTCCGCTGCAGAAAGTCCCGGTAGAAGTCGACCGTGCGGTAGAGCCGACCCACCTGGCTGCGGAGCCTGCGATCCTGCAGTCGGCGAAGTTCAGAACGGGGCAGTTTCTCGAGGTGCGGCTGGAACATCGATTCTCAGCCGCACATGATAGCAGGGAGACTCTCGGCTCTCGGCTCTCGACTCCCGGACTCTGGGCCCGCCTCGGATTCGACCTCCGCTACCAAGGAAGGGCAGGCGGACCACTGACGAACAGGCTATCCCGGCATGCGAATGGTGTCGTCGAAGCTCAATTCGACGGAGGCCGTAGAGCCCTCTTCGATTTCGACCGGCTTCGGGGCGCCGGTTTCGTCCGAGTGCAACCCTACCGGGCTCCCCGGTACGGGAGGTCCCAAAGTGGGATCGTAGCCGCCCTGCTCGTCGTAATGAACAGCCAGGTAGACCGGAGAAGCCGAGACGTTCATGCTGACGGTTTCTCCGTTGCTGGTAGCGACGGCATAAGATATCGGTATGGCGTTGCTACCGATTTCGGGGTCGTCGAAGACCCAAACGTAGATAGCATGCTCCGCGCTGACTTTCCCCTCGCCGCCGTAGTTCACCGTGACTTCCAGCCCCCGACTTTCCTCTGCGGCCCACGCCGCGGTCAAAACGAGCAGTAACACCAGTCCCGTCGTCAAAGCGATCTGTTTCATGCGAATTCCTCCTTGCAGATTGGGAACGGTCGCAACACCGGGAATGTTCCCGGAGATCCGCAATCTGTCGTGATCACCACTCTACGCTCCCCATGATCGGGGACGAACGCAACCTTCGCGAGTGGTCGAGAATCAAGCCCCAACGGCATCGACGTGGGCTCCGCCGGATACCTTGATGGCTTGCCGCGCAGTGTCAGGGCCGGGGAAGCTTGAAGCTCGAGTTGGACGAGGGGTAACCTTGATTCAGCCGCGGAGAAGTCTTGGGCATTTATTCCCGATACCTGTTTCCCCGCCTGCTCAATTGGGGAATGGCCTGCGAGAGGCTCGGCGAGCAACGCCGGCATGTCCTTTCGTCCGCCCGCGGCAGGGTTCTTGAAATCGGCTTCGGGACCGGTCTCAATCTCCCCTACTACCCGAAGTACATCGAGTACCTGACAGCGATCGACAACAATCCCGGCATGTTTCGCCTGCTCGAAGGGGCCGGCTCGGAACCGCCTTTCGAACTGCGGATCGTCCGTGCCGGAGCCGAAGCTCTCCCGCTGGAAGACTCGAGTTTCGAAACCGTTGTCAGCACTTGGACCCTCTGCAGCGTGGGCGCGATTGGGCGGGCCCTCGAAGAGATCCGGCGCGTGCTCCACCCGTCTGGAAGGTTTCTCTTTCTCGAGCACGGCCTGAGCGCGGATCCGAGCGTCAAGCGCTGGCAGAACCGGCTCAACCCCTTGCAGCGCATCATCGGCGATGGCTGCAATCTCAACCGCGACATGGAGGCGTTGATCCTCAAAGCCGGGTTGAGGATCGAGAAACTGGATCGTTTCTACCTGGAGAAGACTCCCCGGATCATGGGTTACACCTATCGGGGTTGCGCCGTCCCCGATCGCGGAAGAGCCTCGGATCGCACTGCGCTGGACTACAATCCCTCTCGATGATTCGCAAGAAGCTCACTTTTGACAACGGCCGCGGACAAAAGCTGGCGGCTACCCTGGAAGAACCCGATGGCGGCGACGAGTCCACGTTCGCCCTTTTCGCTCACTGTTTCACCTGCTCGAAGGACATCGCGGCAGCCTCCCGCATCAGCCGCGGACTGGTCGAGGAAGGCATCGGTGTGGTGCGCTTCGATTTCACCGGTCTGGGCAACAGCGAAGGCGACTTCTCCAACACCAACTTCTCCTCAAACGTGGAGGATTTGGTGGCGGCCGCCGACCACCTCCGCGAGCGCTATCGAGCGCCGCGGCTTCTGGTGGGACACAGTCTGGGAGGGGCGGCGGTCCTGGTGGCGGCGGCCCGGATAGCGGAGTGCCGGGCAGTGGCGACGATCGGGGCGCCCAGCGATGTCGGGCACGTAAGCCACCTGTTCGCCGAGAATCTGGATCAGATCGAAGAAAGGGGCGAGGCCACCGTCGATCTCGCAGGACGTCGGTTCAAGATCAAGAAGCAGTTTCTGGACGACATCGGGCAACAGAGACTGGAGCAGAAAGTCCACGATCTACGGAGAGCTTTGCTGATCTTTCATTCGCCCTTCGACTCGATCGTCTCCATCGATCACGCCGCCCGGCTCTTCAAAGCGGCTCTCCATCCCAAGAGCTTTGTCTCATTGGACGATGCGGATCACTTGCTGGGTCGGCCCGAGGATTCGCTCTACGTCTCGAGAGTCCTGGCCGCTTGGGCCTCCCGATTCTTGACCCGCTCCGACCGTGGAGATTGAATCATCTGGCCGAATCAATTCCCCTAGTTCGACTAAGTCGGCAGGAAGTTCACAGACTGGTCAAGTTTGAGTTTTGAGACGTCGTATTCGTAATCGTAATCGTAATCGTTGTCGAAACTCTTTGGCGAGATGGCTCTGATTGATCTCGGAAAGCGGGCCGATTACGAATACGATTACGAGACCGCTCGGCGCTATGAGGTCGCTCGCTAGCGCCAGAGCTGGAATTGGAAGTCGATGCGGGCGTGAAGAGCCCCGGCGGGGCGGTGTGAAAATAGCCCAGGGGTTCAGCCCTGGGTATTCAGCCCCAGCCGGCTTTGGAGTCCCGGAGGGACGATTGAACCCCGGAGAAGAGGCGTTTTCCAGCCCTCCCTACGGGACTGGGAGGACGGCCGGACCGCTGAATCCTCGCGATTGAGGGCGATCCCGATAACGCAAGGCGGTGTGAGGCCGCTTGCCAAATGATATAGTCCGATCGTTTCTTAAACAGAGGAGGAGAGCAGTGACCCCAACCGGATTGAAGCGACGAGCAAAAGCCAAAGGGATATCGCGCCGACGTTTTCTGACCAGCGCGGCGGCAGCAGGCGGCGGAATCATGATCGTTCCCCGCGCCGTTCTGGGCGGAGCCGGTTTTACGGCGCCCAGCGACCGTCTCAACATTGCGGGCGTCGGCGCGGGAGGGCGCGGGCGAGGAGTTCTGACGGGTGCCAGCGGCCTGGCCGATGACGGCAGCACGATGGACAATATCGTGGCCCTCTGCGACGTCGACGACCAGCAGGCGAAGCCCGTCTACGAGCTCTTCCCCAAGGCCCGCCGCTACCGGGACTACCGGAAGATGCTCGATGAGATGGACTCCGAGATCGACGCGGTAGCGGTCTCCACCCCCGACCACATGCACGCACCCGTGGCCCTGGCCGCAATGGAGCGCGGGAAGCACGTCTACGTCGAGAAGCCCCTCACCCACGACGTCTACGAGGCGCGAGTGCTAACCGAAACCGCGCGGCGACGCAATCTGGTCACCCAGATGGGAAATCAGGGCAACTCGGGCGAAGACATCCGGCGGCTTTGCGAGTGGATTTGGTCGGGTGCGATCGGCGAAGTGCGGACCGTGCACACCTGGACCAACCGGCCGGTCTGGCCGCAGGGGCTGGTCCGCCCCCGGGCGCGCCCTCCCGTTCCCTCCCATCTCGACTGGGACCTCTGGCTGGGAACGGCGCCCTATCGGCCCTACCACCCGACCTACCACCCCTTCAGCTGGCGTGGTTGGTGGGACTTCGGCACGGGCGCCCTGGGTGACATGGCCTGCCATATCATCGATCCGGTTTTCAAAGCCCTCAAACTCGGCTATCCCGACAGCGTCGAGGCCAGCACGTCCATTGCCGTCGAAGACTGGCGGCCTCTGGCCAACGAAGAGAGCGCACCCAACTCCTCGATCATCTATTTCGACTTCCCCGCGAGGGGCGAGATGCCTCCGGTGACGGTGACCTGGCGAGACGGAGGGCTGCTGCCCCGCCGCCCGCAGGAGCTGGAAGAGGGAGAGACGATGGGGGACAGCGACGGGGGCTGCATCTTTGTCGGGAGCGAGGGCAAGCTGATGTGCGGGACCTATGCGCGGAATCCCACTCTGTTGCCGACTTCGCGAATGAAGGACTGGAAGGAGCCGGAGCCCACGTTGCCCCGCGTCAAGGACGGGGTGGACGGACATCAAAGGTCCTGGGTGGAAGCCTGTAAGGAGGGCGACCGCACAAAGCCGTCTTCCCATTTCGGGTACGCTGGCCCGCTGACCGAGATGGTCCTGATGGGAAACCTCGCCATCCGCAGCTTCCGCCTCCAGGAGCAGGTCGAGGATGCCGAAACAGGCCGCAGCCGAACCCATTATCCGGGCCGCCGAAAGCTCCTCTGGGACGGCCAAGCGATGCGCATCACCAACTACGAGCCCGCCAACCAGTTCGTGCGTAGAGAGTACCGGACCGGGTGGTAGATTCTTCTTTAGCTAGCCCGGCGAGGAGGGTGCCATCTGGTTCGATGGCGTCGCCCGGGGCCAGGGCCGGGTTTGCCCTCGCAGATCAGAAATTGTCGGCGCCATCCGATCGGCTCGTGCAGCGCGTCGTAAGTTCTGAGCCATGCGTCGCTGAACCGTGGCTCAAGACTTATGATCCCCTGCACCAGTAATCTTACCGACGTGCGCGGCTCAATTGGCGAAGCGGAAGCCGTGGATCTCCATTTCGGCGCGGCTGGCCATCCACTCGCCCGGAATGTCTTCCAGATACACGGTGAAGGCGCGGGACTTGAGAGGCTCGATGGGAGGAGTGTGGGGAGCTGGGCGGATGGGGAGGCTGAGTCGGTCGAAAACCGGTTCGTCGTAGTTGAAAAGCGTCAGCTTGACTTCCACGACGTCCAATCGCTTTTCACCGCCGTTTTCGACGACCCCCGAGAACATCACCATCCGTTTTCCGGCGAAGTTCTTACCCATCTTGATTCCCCGGCTCTCGAGCATCACGTACTTGTTGTACCAGTCGAAGTCGGCGTCTCCGGCTCGCAGCACTCCCTCGACCGGGCCAGGGGGAGGTGCGGCGGTGCGCTGCAGATAGGCGGCGCCAACCACGAGGCCGGCAAAGATGACGATGGCAACGGGCAGGACCTTCCAGATGGTGCGGCTCTTCTGGGGTTGTGTCTCGAACATGATCCGCTCTTGAGATTAGATTCTACGACACGATACGTCATCCGTCTTCTATCAGCCGGAACTGGAC
>JBFGHF010000220.1:0-6733 GCA_041578355.1 Acidobacteriota bacterium | reverse complement strand
TTGAGCCGGATCAGGAGCTGATAAGGTTCGGGAACCGCCTCGATCTGATAGAAGATCGGAGTGAACCAGAACCAGAGAATCAGAACGACCGCCACCACCTGAGACGTATCGCGCAAGAAAACGTGGAGCGCCGAGACCAGCCAGCCCAATCCCAACGACAGAAGCGCCAGCAGAAGAAAGTAGAGGGGGATCAAGGCGAGGGGCTCAGCGAGCCGGTCCAGATAGGCCAGAATCGCCAGCAGCACCAAGAGCCCGATCGAGTGGGTGATCAGATTCGAGATGGAGAGGCTGAGAGGAAGAATTTCCGAAGGGAAGACGGTCTTCCGAATCAGGTTGCTGTTGTCGACCACACTGGTGCAGGAGCGCTGAACCGTGTCTTGGAAATAGAGCCAGGGCAGAATTCCGCAGAAGACGAAGAGGGGAAAACTGTCCGGGAAGTCGGTGGGCACGCGCTGACGGAAAATCACCGAAAAGACGAAGGTGTAGCTCACCAGTAGAACGACCGGGTGGACGGCGGTCCAAACCAGCCCCATCAATGATCCTACATAGCGCGCCTTGAGATCGCGCAGCACGAAATTGAAAATCAAATGGCGCCGCAGCAGCAGTCCGCCCAGAAAAGAGCGAAAAATGGTGATGGAGTCAGGCAGGCCCATTGGCGACCAATTCGTAAAAGAGATCTTCGTAACTTCGGACCACGGCTTCCCAGCTGTAGTGGTGCGCCACTCGGCGTTGGGCCCGGGTTCCGAGATCCCGATAATGCTCCGGGCGCCGGTAGACTTCCCGCAGTAAAAGCCCCAGTCCGCGGGCGTCGTTGAAAGGATAGAGCAATCCGCTATCCCCCACCACCTCGCGGTTTTCGACCGTGTCGTTGGCCAGTACCAAAGAGGCTGCGCCCATGGCCTCCACCAGAGCAGGATGGGTGCCCCCCACCTCGGTGGCTTGGACGAAGCAAAAGCAGTGGGAGAGCAATTCCCGATAGGGGGCTCCGTAAATCGCTCCGGGCATGATCACATTCCCCTTGGCGGCCTGCTCTTTGAGGCTTTTCTTGTAGAGCGGATTGTAGGGAGCATCGCCGACCAACACGAGGGGAAGATCGACTCCCGAATTCAAGTAGGCCTCGATCACCAGGTGGGCGTTGTTCTCGGGTTCGAGCCGACTGACGTAAAGAACGTATCGGCCCGGGTCCAGACCGAGTTCAAGGACTGTTTCCACTCCACTGACTTTCTCGGGCGGAGCACCGTAGGGGATGAAGACGGTCTCGGCTCCATGCTCGCGGCGGTAGTAGTCCTGAATCGCCCGGGCGTCGCTGATGGCGACATCGGGCAGTTCGGTGGCCAGATACTCGCTGAGCCCGTAGAAAATCCGCCCCAACCAATTCCATTTCTTGCGTAGCCTTTCGATCCCGTCCACGTTGAGAGCGACTTTCTGACCCGCCAGATGTGGCACCCAACTGAAGACCGCATTGGCGGCGTTGCAGATCAGGATGACGTCGTGTGAATGAAAGAGTGCGGTTGTGGTCGACACCGCCGTGTGGGTGAGCGTCTCGAAGTACTTGTGGCGCCAGCAGGGCAGGACCGAGATCCGCACCCCTCGATAGATCGCCAGCCGAGGATCGACATAGCCGGGGCGGCCGTACACCGTGACTCGATGGCCTCGCTGGAAGAGGCGCAGCGAGAGCTCCTCGGCGAACGTCTCGAAGCCCCCGTAACAGGCGGGAATGCCGCGAGTTCCGAGAATCGCGACGTCAAGAGGTTGGCGTGTTTCGGAGTGCGGCATAAGGCGCCGTGATGAAAAAGAGGAGCAGCGTCAGCAACTCCGAATCACCGAAATTGTATTCGAGAAGTCCCGACGTCAGAAAAGCCGCCAGGACGGCCACACCGGTCCTGGTGAGGTAACCGGTGAGCGCATCGTTTGCCGCGTCCCTGGCACGCCTCAGAAGGTCCCAGAAAACGAAGATCCACCAGCCGAGCCAGGCGGCCAAGGCGATCAGTCCGGTTTCGGCCGCCACCTGCAGAGGAGTGTTGTGAAGGTGCTGGTAGAGCCAGGCGGGGAACTCGGGGCTCGATTCGTAGCTCGGTGCGTAGAACCGCGCCGTGCGGGGGACCATCCGCGGCCCCACTCCGGTCAAGGGATTGGCCCGGACCATGTTCAAGCCCGCCTGGATCAACTCCACACGGCCCTTGTTGGTGGTGTCCCGAAGGTCCAATCCGGCCAGCAGGCGTGCCTGGAAGGGCTCGGGCAGGAAGAGGAAGAAGATGAGAACGGCCGCGGCGGCGAAGGGGATCAGCCAACGCCAGTCGAAAAGCGCCAGCAGAACCAGGAACCCGACGAAGCATCCCAGCCAGGCGTTTCGGGTGAATGTCAAGAGCAGTGACAGACCGAGCAGAACCATCAATCCGCCTACGGCCGGCAACAGCAACCGGTCCCCGGAACGGCCCTCTCCGAGCTGCTTCCGGGCCCAGGGACGGAAAGCGGCCAACCCGGCCAAGGCCACGAGGACCATCATCATCTGGCCTGAGAACGTCATCCAGTGGCCCATGAAGCCGCGGATCCTGTTGAGCAGGTCGACGTCGATCAGCCATGTGTATTGAAGCAGGGCGTAGACGGCACTCAAAGCGGCCATCGCCACAACGCCGCAGAGGGTCCAGACCAGATCCCTCCGGTCCAGGAACGTGAGAATCAGGAATACCGGAGCGAGGCGCAGCAGTTTGACAAGATATCCCCAGCTCTCGCCTGGGTTGTGCGAGAAGAGTATGGAGACGACAATCGCCAGGGCGTAGGCGATCAGGAAAGGCGTGAACGGCGGCGCCCGAAACGAAGGCGAAGCGCGGCGGGCGATGAGAATCAGCCAAAGCAGCAAAGCCAAGCCGAAAAGGATGCTCGACAATGCCACCGAAACCATCGACGCAACCACGGTGGCTACGGTCAGTATCGAGATCGCCCTTTCCATGCTCACGCTTCAATCACCGACGGCGTGGCTCTTGCCGCTTCGGCCCCGCCTGGCGAACCATTCGATAGTCCGTTTCAAGCCCTCTCTGATGGGTACTTGGGCCTCGAATCCGATGGTCTCACGGGCTCGTTCCACGAGGGCCTCGGAATGTCGGATTTCGCCCTCACGCGCCGGCTCGTAGACAGGTTTGAGCTGGGCGCCCGCCAACTCGTTGATCATGACGGCCAGCTCGTTGAGGCTGATTCGCCGGCCGGTGGCGACGTTCAGGCTGACACTCCGCGCTTCGGATTCCGCGGCTTTCAGATTGGCGGCCACCACGTCTCCCACGAAAACGAAATCCCGGGTCTGTTCGCCGTCTCCGTAGATGATGGGTCGCTTTCCCGCCAGAATCCGGTCTACGAAACGCGGAATCACCGCCGCGTAGGGTGACGCGGGGTCTTGTCGCGGTCCGAATACGTTGAAATATCGGAGGCAGACGGTGGGAAGGCCGTAGAGTTCGGAGTAGACGCGGCAATAGAGCTCTCCCGCCGCCTTGCTGGCGGCGTAGGGCGAACAGGGAGCGAACGGGTCGGTTTCCTCGGTCGGGCATTTTTCGCTATTGCCGTAGACAGCGGTGCTGGACGCGAAAATCAGCTTGTTGGCTCCGGCTTGGCGGGCGGCCGACAGTACGTTGAGCGTCCCGCCGACATTGATCGCGTGAGCCTTTTCCGGTTTTTGGACGGACTCTTCCACCGAGGTCATGGCAGCCAGATGAAACACTCGATCGACACCGCCAAGCGCTCGGGCCAGACCGGCAGGCTCGCGAATGTCATGCTCGATCAGCTCCCAGCTCTCGGATTCTCTCTCACCGAGGTTTTCGCGTTTGCCGGTGGAGAGGTTGTCGATCACGCGCAGGCGGCGCCCGCGCCGGGTCAACTCCCTGCAGAGATGGGATCCGATGAACCCGGCCCCGCCGATAACCGCGTCAAAAGAATGGCCCAACGCGAACTTCTCCAGTTTGGGAAAGGGCCCCGGTCGCCAGTCACTCAGCCCCAGGCTCCGGAAAAGCCCGGATTCTAGCAGATTGGAGTCTCAACCGGAACGCGACCTTGGATTCGCGGCACTGGCCGTGCAGTTTTTTCGGGTTCGCCCCTCCGGCGCGAAGCTCTGCAGACTTACGATTGCGATCGGCATCGAACCGGGCCCCCGGCCAGTGTAAGTGTAGACGGCCCGGAGCGGGCTCTGTTAAGCTCCGGCTCGTGTTTCGAGGATCTCGTTTCTTTCATTACACCGATGGCTTGCTGCATTGTGAAGGAGTCTCACTCGATCGTTTGGCGCACGCCCTGGGGACACCCCTCTACGTCTACAGCCGGGCCGCCCTCGACTTCAATCTGGAGAGCTTCGAGAATGCCTTGCGGGAAGTTCGCCACCGGACTTTCTACGCGGTCAAGGCCAATTTCAACCTGGCCATTCTGCGCTGGTTCAACCAGGCGGGGTGCAGTTTCGACGTGGTCTCGAGCGGAGAATTGCATCGAGTCGAGCGCAGCGGAGCCCCTCCTCACAGGATCGCCTTCGGAGGCGTCGCAAAAACAAGTTCCGAGCTCGAGGAAGCGATACAGCGAGGTCTTTTCTGCATACACGCCGAGTCGGTGGAGGAGGTGGAGAAACTGGCGGAACTGGCCAACCGTCTCAACTCTGCGGCGCGCGTCGGATTGCGGATCAACCCCGAGATCGATGCGAGAACGCATCCCTACATCGCCACCGGTCGTCGGGAAGACAAATTCGGAATCGATATCGAGACTCTCGACCGGGTACTTTCGGCGATCCGTCGCGAGTCCAGGTTGCGGCTGATTTCGATCGGCTCGCACATCGGGTCGCAGATCCTCGATCTGGAGCCCTATCGGCAGTCCTTCCTCAAGTTGCTCGCTCTTGCCGAACGACTGCGCGGGGAAGGCTTCGACATCCGCAATATCGACATAGGCGGGGGATTCGGGATACCCCAACAAGGCGAGCCTCCCTTCGACCTGGCGGCTCTGGGCGGTTTTCTCCGTGAGCATCAAGGCCAATATCGGGTTCTTTTCGAGCCGGGACGTTATTTGGTCGGAAACGCGGGGATATTGGTCACTCGCGTCCTCTACCGAAAGGCCAAACAGGGGCGACGTTTTCTGCTTGTCGACGCGGGCATGAGCGATTTCATGCGTCCCACTCTCTACGGCGCCTACCACGGGGTTGCGGCGCTGCGTCAGGGACTGCCGGAGATGCGCGGCGACTTGGCCGGACCGGTTTGCGAGAGTGGCGATTTCTTCGCGCTCGACCGCGATCTGCCCGACGCCGAGCCCGGGGAGCTGTTGGCCATCGAGAACACGGGGGCCTACGGTTCGGTACTCACCCACAACTACAACGCCCGCCGCCGACCGGCGGAAGTCCTCGTCGAAGGCGATTCATTCCGGGTGATCCGCCGCCGCGAAACCCTGGAAGACTTGATCCGCCTGGAAGAGGAAAGCGCCTCTCAAGAGCTCTCGGTCTGACTAGGATCCGGCGTCTCCCCAGTCGTTTTTTCCGCGGCTCGCTTCATCCTTTGGATCGCTTCCAGAAACGTCCATTCGGCCATGGGGAAGAGAGGGTGGTCGGAGGGGATTCGCTTCAGCCCTTCGCGCACTCTTTCGACGATCGTGTCGCGAACATCGGGAGGCCATTGTCGCCCAATGCGACCGAAGGCCTCGGCGGCCTTGATTCGAATGCCCACTTGTTCGTCCGCCAGAGCCCCCAGAAGTGCCTCACGCGTTCGGTCGTTGGGAGCACCCAGGTATCCGAGCCGTTCGAGGGCCCAGGCTCTCGCTGCGTCGCTCTTGGCCGTTTTGAGATCTTGGAGCGCCTCTTGGGCGCTTCCCAGCGCCTCCAGTTTCTCCTCTTCCGAAATGCGGACCATGTCGCTAGGGCAGGTCCCGACTCGAACCCTCCAAACATCGTCTTGGGGCGAGAAGAAATCGAGTAGGTTGAGCGATCGTTCGAAGGAGGATGCCTGGATTTTTAAAAGATCCGAACCAGGCGCCACGCGAATCAACGCCTCCGAGCAATCCTGGCAGGGCGAGCGGCGATCGACGCGCCCCACCTCCTGTCCTTCGACGAAGAGGGTCAGGTCGACTTCGGAGTGGACGACCATTTTGACACCGACATACTCGGGAGCCGGGGACGGCTGTGATCTCTCCTTAACAAAGCCTTCGTCCACTGAGACCGTCTCGTCGACCCCGAAGACGATCCCTTCGCCGGAGCGTAGATAAAAGGCCGGCAGCCCCCAGTCCTGGTAGTCCAGATTCTTTTTCTCCTCGAACGCCAGTGTCTCAGGCTTGGGTGTCTACAAGTCCATGATGGCGCGTCTTCCCCAGGCGATGGCCTCGTCGATTGAGAAGCTCTTGGCCAGCGCCTCGTAAAAGCCCTTGGAGAACTCGATGGCGGCATCATCCGAGATCCGATGCTGCATTCCGATCACCGCGGGGATCCCGGCTTTGCAGAGGGCGGGGGCCAGCCCGGTCCAGTAGAAGATAGTGCTCCGCTGCCGCTTTGCACTTTGGCAGGTATTGAGAATGACGATGCGAACGTCCTGTCTGCTCAAACTCTCGGCCAATTCGTCGGCCCACATGATCTGATGCTGCCCCTGCTCGTTCTCGAGCACGATCATGCCCTGCTCGAGAAGTCCAGCCAGGGCGCCCACGCCACGCTGGAAGTCGAGGCTGCGCTGGAAGTCGAGGCTGCGTTGAAAATCGAGGCTGCGTTGGAAGTCGAGGCTGCGCTGGAAATCGATAC
>JBFGHF010000219.1:0-6756 GCA_041578355.1 Acidobacteriota bacterium | reverse complement strand
CTCGGGATCGCTCCAGCCTGCCACCCGAGTCTGAAACGCACTCATCAGGTCCAGAGTGTTCGGTGCGAGTGCCCCCTGGGAGAAAAGGGTCTCGAGAAACCGTCCGTACTCGCGCGCCGTGGTCATGAGGCTGGCGGCGGCGTTTTCGGTTGTGCGCTTTCTTAGCGCCTGGGGCCTCTCCAATTCATCGTGGCCGATGGCGACGTTGTCCGCGTAGGAATCCTGCCAGAGAAAGCTGCTGCGCGTCATCGCCAAGGGAGCGAAGACTTCTTGACGAAGAATCTCCTCGAGCCTTTGGTGAAGGGTTTCTTCCAGGGCCTTCTGAAGATAAACGAATCCCTCGCCCGAATAGCCCCAGCGGGTTCCTGGATCACGAATCAGTCGCAGCGGCGTGCCGCCCCAATTCGGCAACCCCGTGGTATGAGCCAGGACCATGCGGGCAGTGATTTTGCGGTAGCGCTCGTCATGGATGAGGCGCGGATACTCGAGGATTTCGGCCAGGGGCCGCTCCAGGTCGAAGTCGCCTCGGGCGACCAACTGCAACAGTGCCGCAGCCACCACGGGCTTGCTCAGAGAAGCTGCCTCGAAGACGGTGTCTTCGTCGACCGGTTCCCGGGTGCGCACGTCACGCACGCCGAGGCCGCCCACCCACCGCAGCTTGGCGCCTTCCACGACGGCAATGGAGAGGCCCGGAATTCCCGCCGCCTTCATCAGCTTGGGGACCTCCCGCTGCAGTCTGTCGACCCGCTCCGAGGTCTCGCTCAGCCCCCCCGGCGACGCCATTCCGACGAAGAAGCAAAAGACAATGGAAATTGGGATGGGTCGATACCAGTTGATTCGCATCAGGCACCTCAAGCCTCCGGGATCGCCGCGCATGTTGGTAGTTACGCAGTTTCTGCCGGCAAGGTTCCGAGTCGGTTGCGCCGGAGCGGCCAGACGGGACCAAAGCCCAGGACTCGGGACTCGAGGCGTGACGAGCGACCTACCCGTCTGGAGACCGGTGAGAAGCGAACCGGGTGTAGACCGTTCGTGAGAGCCCAGACCGACGGCCAGCATTGGCTTCTGGAGCAAAACGGTTTATCCTGGGCGCGATCAATGCCGGCCCGCGCCGCTCTCCGATGATCTCACGGGTTAGAATAGACGATCCGCGGAATGTCGGCGGAATGTCGAATGAAAAGACAACGAGATCCAGAGCCGGTTTCCCGACACTTCTCGCACATCCTGCGGCGGACTGCCGAGGATCCGCAGGTGGCGTTGATTTTTCTTCGCCAACTTTGGCCGCAGATCGTGGGCAAGCCTCTGGCGCCGAAGACGGCTCCGCTGCGCTTGGAGAAAGGGGTTCTCCAGGTCGCTATCCCTTCGGCTGCCTGGAAGCAACAGCTTGCTCCCATGAAGGGCATGATCTCCCGGCGCATCAATGAAAGCTGGGGTTTGAAGTTGGTTGAGAAAATCGAGCTGAAGATCCATCTATCGGAGCGTGGCCGGAAGACTTGATGCAATCGGAGGGACCGGTAGGCCGCTGGAAGTTGTTTGAACCCCTCCGGTCGACCTATAATTTGTGGTTTATGCTGCAACGCATTTTTATCATCTTTGTCTTGGCTCTCTGCTGCCAGCCGGTGTGGGGGCAGCGCTTGAGGGGGCGAGTTGTCCTCCCCGACACCGAAGAGCTGCGCTTCGACGTCAACAACCTTCCCTTGACGACGCTCGGGGTGTCCCAGGTCGGCGATTTGAACTTCTCGCCGAACATCGTGTTCACGGCCGATTCCACACGGGCCTTCGTGAGCTATCCAGGCTCGAGCAATGTGGTGGCCTTCGATGTTCAGACTGCCGAAATCCTGCGGATCATCGAAGTCGGAAAGAACCCGGCTTTGATCACCCTGACGCCCGACGGCACCGAGATCGGGGTGGTCTCCCTGTTTCTGGCCGCCAACGTGCCCAAGCCCGGAGAGAGCTTTCGAGGAGAGCGAATCGGGAGCATATCTCTGATCGACGTGGAGACTTTCGAGGTCAGGACCCTGAGTTTGCAGGAGGTCTTCTTCTCCTTCGCCAACAACATCGTTTTCTCGGCCGACGGCTCCACCGGCTTCATCGCCTCGGCGGGCACCGACGAGATCATCCGCTTCAACACGGCGACGATGCAGGAGATCACTCCCCGGCTCAAAATGGACGGCGGTACTCGTCCCGCTTCGATCACGATGGCTCCCGATGCTAGTTTCTTCACCGTCGTACTGGTGGGTTCCAATGCCCTCCCTCCGTTGGAGACGCCCGATTCCATCCAGTTGATCGACCCCGACGGATTCAGAGTGATCGGCTCGATCGTTCCTGCGCCCACCGAATTCATGAATCAGGACGGGTCGGTGGCTCGGATTCCGCACAACTTCCTCTCTTTCAACACAGTCGCGATTTCGTCCGACGGTCAGTACGGCCTGATCGGCGACAACGAGAACAGTTTGGTGAGCGTGATTCCGGAGTTCTCGGGTGATCACGCCATCCTGCTCGATCTTCAAGAACGCGAGGTGGTGCGGGTATTCAACGTAGGCGGCGTGGCGGGTCCCACGGCCTGGATTCCGGCCCGGGACGTTTTCGCCATGGTAACGGCAGTGGGAATCGATTTCATCGATCCGCTTCTCGAAGGAGTTCTGCGCAGCGCCGAAGGTCAGTCCTTCTATCGCCAGACCAGCCGGCCCGCCTTTTCAAGGGATGGACGTCAGGTTTTTCTCGGTTCGCCCGTCTTGGACCGGGTCAACAATTTCGATACCCGAACCGGAAGCCTCCGCAACCTGGTCGTCGTTCGTGGTGATTTCACTTCGGAAATCCCCAATGTCGGTGCGGGCACCCTGCACGTTTCCCTCTCGCCCGACGGTGAGACGATTGCCGCCTTGAACTTCAACGCAAACACGATCGCGCTGCTCGGCAACACGCTGCGGATTGCGGTGCCCGAATTCCGTTCCACCACGGAATGGTTCACGGGAGCCGCGGTGGCCAACCACTCGCAGGCGGCCGCCGAGGTGATCGCTTCTGGTGTGGCTCCGACGGGCTTGCCCTATCGGGACGATCCCGCCACCGAAGATGTCGTGGAGGTGGTGAACCCGAAGACCCTGGACCTGCTTCCGGGGCAACAGGTCTCCTTTACGGCAGTTGGGCTGCTGGAGGCGATTCCGGGTTTTGCGCTGGAAGGATGGCTCGACCTGGATACCGATGCCCAGGAAATCGGCGCGCTGTTCCTGCACGGCGACAACAGCGTTCGCAGGCTGGACGGCGGTCTCGCCATCGGCCGGCCGGCGCAGTCCATCGTGTTGCCGGAGTTTCGAGTGGATGACGGTTTCTTGACCGAGGTGAGCGTCGTCAACAACAACCTGAACAGCATCGACATCATCATCGCCATCGTCAAGTCGGACGGAGATAGACTCGTCGAACTGCCCAATACGCTCGCCACCAGTGCCAGGCTGACGAGGCTGGTCGTGCCGCCCGAGGACGATGCCTCCCAACCTGCTTTGATCGACCGCAACCTTCTCGAAGAAGGAGAAACCTACTATTTGATAGTGGGCGGGGCCCGGGGGCTTCTGGCGTTCCAGAAGTACTACGACGATGAGCGCATGGCCATCCTCAACGGTCTCCCCGTGATCGGGCCCGACGCGGTGCTCTACGATCGTCTCTACGCGCCTCACGTGGTTTTCTCGGGCGGGACGCGCTCCAACCTGAAGGTGATCAACATCTCCAGCGAGACGGCGCAGGTGACCCTCAGTCTGTTCGCCAGCGATGGCACGCCTCTCGCCGATCCCGTGGAACGGGAGATGGTGGAGGGCGGCAGCTTTCGGGAAAGCGTCGCCGAATTGTTCGGTATCCCGGAAGGTCCGTTGCCAGCCTCGGGCTGGGTGGAAGTGGTCAGCGACCGATTGGGTCTGCTGGGATCGGTCGAGATCGAAGTCTTCGGAGACAAGGCACTGACTGCGCTTCCTCTGCAGCCCGCCTTGGAAGGCGAGATCGTCTTCTCCCATGTCGCACAGGGATTCGGATTTTCAACGGGACTGGCGTTGCTGGGTCTGGGCGACGAGACCCCGCTGACCCTGAGCGTGCACCAGGCGGATGGGGCTGTCGTGGCCCAGTCGGAGGTATTGCTCGGATCCGGAAGGCGCCTGGTGGGACTTTTGAAAGAACTTTTTCCCGAGTTGCCCGATATGAATGGGGGCTACATTCGCGTTTCGGGCGGAACACTGGTAGGCGCGGAGATTTTCTTTACGGACGACCAGGAGTTGATGGCCACCGTCCCGGCCCAGCCTCGGGCTGGACTGTTCTGACACCCCGGACCACCCCGAGCGACGGCTTGGGATGGCACAATTGGATGTTGCAGATGACACGACTGCGCGGACTGCTCGCACTCTTGACTGTGTTCTCGCTGATCGGGACTCCTGGATTCGCCAGCGAGGAAGAGGAAAAGGCATCCTCCTACTACCACTTCAGTTTGGCGCGGCTTCACCATCTCAACCGCGACTACCGGGCGGCATTGGAGGAACTGGAGAAGGCCCTCAAAATCGACCCGGATAGCGGTCGGCTTCATTTCGAATATGCCCGAAGCTTGCAGCAAGCAGGTGAGATCCAACGCGCCGTGGAGGAATGCGAGAAATCGATCGAGTTGGACCCCGATCAAGCCGATCCTCATTTTCTTTTGGGCCAGATCTACCGCTCTTTCGCGGAGAGCAGACAACCGGGGATGGTCGACAAATCAGTCGATTCCTACCGCAGAGCGGTTGAACTGGAACCCGGACACGCCGAAGCGCTCTATTACCTGGGTTACCTGAGCCTGCTCCGCGGCGATCACGAGCAGGCCGACTCCGCATTCGCGCGCTTCAATCAGATCCGGCCTTCCTACACCAAGGCTTTTCTGTACCGTGCCCAAGCGTTGGTCGGCCTGGGCCGCACCGAGGATGCCATCGAGGTGCTCAAGAGCTCGCTCAACAGCGGCGACGAGAATCCCGAAAACCTCACTTTTCTGGCCCGGCTGTATCAACAAGTCCAGCGCTACGACGAGGCGCTCGATCTCGTCCAGCGTGCCGAGGAGGTTGCCCCGACGCTCGAGCTGCGCTTCGACAAGGGTGTTATCCTCGCCCGGCAGGGACAGTTCGACGAGGCCATACCGCTCTTTCGTGAGCTCCTGGAGAAGGCCCCCAACCATCCGGGATTGAGAATCGAATTGGGCAAGGCGTTGGAAGGGGCGCGAAGGTTCACCGAGGCTGTCGAGGTCTTCGCGGACCTGCTCGAGGAGAAACCAGACGACACTGAGGCCAATTACTACATGGCGTCCTCCCTGCGGGCGCTGGGTAGGCGTCAGGAAGCCATCGAGCGCATGAAGCACCTGCTCGAAGTCACCGATGGCGAAGACCAGGGTTTCGCCCACTATCGAACCCGCTTCAAGTCCTTCCTGGGAGTGCTCTATCAGGAGGATCGCCAATACAAAGCTGCGGTGCAGCTGTTTCGCGACATCAGCAAGGAGAACCCCGAGGATTCCCGAGTAAAGCTGGGCTTGGTTTTCGCCCTTCGCGATGTGGGTGAGTTCAAGGAGGCTTTGGCGCTGAGCAGCTCTCTGCTTGAGGAGAGGCCGAGCGATCTTGACTTCAGCGACATCCTGATCACGCACGCCCGGGTACTGGCGCAGGATGGCCGCTTGGATGAGGCTATCGACGTCATTGTGGAGCAAATCAAGATCGAGCCGATTGAAGATCTGTATCTGGCCGCGGCTCAGCTCTACAACGAGCACAAGGAGTTCGAAAAGGCCGAGCAGATGGTTGCCCGGGGGCTGGAGTTCGCTCCCCAGAGCGAGCTGATGAAGTTCCAGCTGGCGTCACTCCACGAGCGCCAGGGACGCTACAGCGAAGCGGAGGCCGGTTTTTTGGCGATCCTCGAGTCGAACCCGAGACAGTCGGCGGTCCTCAACTATCTGGGCTACATGCTCGCCGAGAGGGGCGAGCGGCTCAAGGAGGCGCTCGACTACGTTCAACGTGCGCTCAAGATCGAACCGGACAACGGGGCCTTCCTGGACAGCCTGGGTTGGGTGTATTTCAAGCTCGACAAGTTGGAGCTGGCCGAAGCCAAGCTGACTCAAGCGGCTCGCATCAATGATTCGGATCCCACCATCCTGGAGCATCTGGGGGACCTTTACCACCGGCTCGGAGACTATCCAAAGGCGGAGGAGTACTACGAGCGCTCGGTCTCTTTCGCCGAGGACCAGGAAGAACGGGAAAAGGTGGAAAGCAAGCTTTTCTCGATCAGACAACTGTTGTCGCGACAACGCTAGTCGATCCGCTTTCACCCGAAACCGGCGCCGCCGAGCGAGATTTCGGCGCCATCCACGGCCCCCAACCCAATTCCGCGAAATGGCCCCGACGAACCACCTCCAGCTTCCCTCGTTTGCCAAGATCAACTGGATTCTCAAAATCCTGGGCAGGCGTCCCGATGGGTTTCACGAGCTGAGAACCGTATTCCAGACGGTCGATCTCCATGACGACCTCTACTTCGCACGAACCGCGGGAAAACAGATCCGTCTCGATATCGAGGGCAGAGAAGTCGCCGGGGGACAAGACAACTTGGTTTGGCGCGCCGCCGAACTGCTTCGCAGCCATTGCGGGACGGGAAAAGGGGTTGCGATCCGGCTCCGAAAACGCATCCCCGTGGGTGCCGGCCTGGGAGGGGGGTCGGGCAACGCGGCCCTGACCCTGCTGGCTCTCGATCGGCTCTGGGACTGCGGGTTGGACGCTCGAT
>JBFGHF010000218.1:0-6767 GCA_041578355.1 Acidobacteriota bacterium | reverse complement strand
TTGGCCCACGGCGAGTCGGTGAGGACTTTCAGTGTTTCCTGTTGACTCCACTCCTCGAAGGGCTTTTCCCAGGGTTTTTTGGCCGCCAGCAGGCTGACAACGCAGGTTAAAAAAAGGAAGGTCGCAATTCCAGCAGTTTTCTTCATCAGGGTCTCCAGCGATCGTTGCGGACTAAAAGCTCAGTCCGAAACCGAAGGGGAACAAAGGGTCGTAGGGTTCGTCTCCGATGTTGATCGGAATCTGCTCCATGCTGCGAGGCCAACTGAAAGACAGCTTCCCGGTGGGAGCGGAATCTCCGAAGAGAATGTCGGCGACTCCCTGACCTTCGCTACCCGGCAGCCAGGCGGCCAGCAGGGCGTCCGCCTGTTCCAGAACCTCGCCCAGGATCATGGGGCGGCCCGAGATCAGAACGACGACCGTGGGGATCCCGGCTCTCTTGACGTTGGCGACCGACTCGAGATCTTCGCGGCTCAGACTCAGGTCTTCGCGGTCCCCCATCATCTCCGCGTAAGGTCCCTCGCCGATCACGACGATGCCCACGTCGGCTCCTTCGGCTCCCGTGCCGTCCCGCGAGTAGGTCACGGCGTCCGGTCCGGCGACCAAGCGAATCGCTTCCAGGATGGTGGTCCCTACATTCTCGTTGCCTTCATGGCCCTGCCACTCGATCGTCCAGCCGCCCGACTGACGGCCCAGGTCGTCGGCGCTTCGCCCGGCGACGTGGATCCTGGTCGGTGACTTGGAAAGGGGAAGGGTCCCATTGCGGTTCTGGAGCAGGACCAGGGATTCGCGGACCGCTCGACGGGCCACTTCCCGGTGCTCGGCGGATCCGAAATGAGGGGCCAGCGATGGATCGGCGAGGTGGTTGCGATCCGTGTCGAGCAGCCCCATCGACGCCTTGACGCGAAGGATCCTGCGCACCGCGTCGTCGATTCTCGACATCGGAATCTCTCCGTCTTCCACCAGGGATTTGAGGGTGGTGAAGAACTCGGCGTACTTGTCGGGAACCATCACCATGTCCATGCCCGCGTTGATCGAAGTCTTGATGTCGCTTCGATAATCCCCCGGGATCTCGTCGATCGCCGCCCAATCCGAAATCAGAAACCCCTGGAAACCCAGTTCATTTTTGAGGATGTCGGTCAGGAGCCGCTTGCTGGCGGAGGACTTGACGCCGTTCCAGCTGCTGAAAGAAGGCATGATCGTGCCCACCCCGGCTTCGATTGCGTCGATGTATGCGGGCAGGTGGATTCGCCGGAGCGCTTCCTCGTCGATCCGAACGTCGCCTCGGTCCATGGGGAACTGACGATCCCCCTGGACAAGACCGGTCCCGAAGGTGGTGGCGCCGTCGCCGATGAAATGCTTGGCGCAGGCCAGGACTCGTCGAGGGTCTTCGAGAGAAGTTCCCTGGTATCCCCGCACCGCGGCCACGCCCAGTTCCCTGGCCACTTCGCCTTCCTCGGAAAAGCCCTCGTAGGTCCGTCCCCAGCGTTCATCGCGAACGGCCGAAACGCAGGGAGCGAAGGTCCAGTTGATGCCGGTCGCCCTGACTTCCAAAGCGGTGATGCGGCTGATCTCCTGGACCAATTCCGGGTTTCTGGTGGCGCCCAAGCCGATATTGTGAGGGAAGACCACCGCGCCCAGCACGTTGTTGTGACCGTGGACCGCGTCCACCCCGTAGAGCAGGGGGATGCCAAGCCGCGTTTCCAACGCCTGGGATTGCAGCCGATTGTACATGGCGCGCCAGTCTTCGAAGCTGTTGGTCTCAGGATCGGAGTTTCCGCCGTTGAGAATCGAACCCAGGAAGTACTTCTGGACGTCGGAGTCGTCTGCGAGGAACTCGTGATCCGCCTGGGTCATCTGGCCGACCTTCTCCTCCAGAGTCATCCGCTCGAGCAGACTGTCCACCTGAGAGTCGAAGGAACTGAACGTCCGATCCAACCCGTCGGGGTGGACCGTCCCCGAATTCGCCGGGGGCACGCCACAGGAAGCAAGCGAGAAAGAAAGAACCGCCAAGACCGCTTTTCGCATGAGATTACCAGACCCTTCCCGACACACACTGGACTGAGAAAAATACCTCAGCCTGCCATCATAAAAGAACGGGCGGCAGGCTGAGAATTGGACATTGGTCCCATTTCCGGTCCCTCGGGTCAGCGGCCCGGATTTGACAGGTATTCAGTTCCGCATTAGTTTCGCTTCTGGAATGGGTTTCTGGCTTCTTTCTCTTCTCTTTTTCAGCCCGGCCCTGCAGTCGGAGCAGCCGGAACCGTCCGGGCGGACGAGTTTCCTGGCGTCCGTCCACGTCGGACCGGAGGAGCAGTTTAGTGCGATCGTCTGCATTCTCTGCTCGGTTCGGGTGGAGGGCAGGGTGGCCGAAGTGGTCACGGTGGCCGGAAACATCGTGGTTCTGGGGCAGGTCGAAGGAGAGCTCGTCGCCGCCGGAGGCGATATCACTCTTCATCCGGGAGCCACGGTAGCCGATGAAATGGTGGCCGTGGGCGGTCGAGTCTACCGCGATCCCGGCGTGGAGTCGGGGGAGATCACCGAGGTCCCTTATCTTCATCTGGCGGGCCAACGCGCCTTCCACTTTCCGGGGCTGCTGGTATTCGTCGCTTCGGCGTTGCTGCTCGGGTTCATCGGCTTCCTTCTCCTCGGCTCGAAGCGGCTCGATCGCATGGTGGAGAGCTGGCCGTCCCGGCCCCTGACGCTCACTCTGTTTGGACTGCTTTCCTTCGGGGGGTTCACGCTGCTCTACACGAAAGCGGAGCTGGCCGGATCTGGGGAGGATCTCCTCACCCGAATCCTCCAGGGCCTCTTTCTGCTTGCCTGCTGGCTGGGTTTCCTGGCCGCTTCCCACGCACTGGGAGCGCTCTTCGTCAAGAGGACGGGTCGCAGCCGCTTTGTCATCGGCTCCGTCGCGGCGACGGTCCTCTTGCTGGTTCCGGTAGCCGGATTTTTCTTCTTCTTGCTCCTCTTCCCGCTGGGATGCGCCTCCCTCCTGGGCAACGCCATGGATCGCAGGGCGGCAGCTTAGCCCGGAGGTGGTGAGCGGGTGGGGAGGAGGGAGAACTGCGGGACCGCCTCGACCCGTGGAATTCAGGTCAGCCGATGACTGCCTCATAGAGCCGGTGGATGTTCTTGCCGAAGATCTTTTCGAGTTGCCGCTCGGTCATTCCCCGCCGGGCCAGGCCGTCCCAGATGGTTTCCATGCGGCGGGGACCGTTGAGTTCCTCGAAATAGAGTGGCCACATCGACCGGTCGAAGTTCTCCCCTTCCTCGCGTTTGAGCTCTTCCAGATACTCCTCCGTCAGCACCAGGCGGCGATGGTCCCGGTCGCTGCCGATGCAGACATGGTCGATGCCAGCCACCTTCACCGCGTGCTCGATGTGCTGATAGTAGTAGTGAACCGCATTGTCGATTTGACGGGTCATGAAGGGACGCATCTGGGTGATGCCCACCACCCCGCCTTTTTCGGCGGTACTTCGCATGTTCTCGTCGGTGGTGTTTCGCTTGTGGTCGTAGAGGGCCTTGCAGCAGGTGTGAGAAATGATCACGGGCTGCTGGGAGGCGGCAACGGCGTCGCTCATCGTGCGCATCCCGGCGTGGGATAAATCGATCAGCATCCCGACGTCATTCAGCTTCTCCACCAATTGATGTCCGAATCGGGTCAGCCCCGAGCCGTTTTCCTCGTAGCAGCCCGCTCCTGCCCAGTTCTGCCAGTTGTAGGTGAGCTGGCTGGAACGAACGCCCAAAGAGTAGAAGATGTCGACATTGTCCAGGTTGCGCCCGAATTGCGTCGAGTTCTGGAACAGATAGAAAAGGGCTATCTTGCCTTGCCGGCGGGCCCGCTCAATGTCTGCGACGCTGGTGGCTTTCAGGTAGAACTCGCTTTTCTTGTCGATCAGCCGGTCGTATTCCAATACTCCGTCGATCGCCCAGTGATAGGCTTGGGCCTCGAACGACTTGGGGTCGCACAGGGTGACTGTCACCGAGTTCATGCCGGCATCGATCATTTCCCGGATCAATTCGTCGCTGTAGACTTCGCGGATCTCCCCCATGGCGTCGATGACCAACGCGGCTTGCGTCGGCGATTCGACAGCGGCCCGGCTTTTGGAGAAAACGGCGGCCACTGCCGAGACGGCGCCCGCCAGGGCACCCAAAGAAAACTCGCGTCTCGAAATCACTTCCACCTCCCCGACCCCGCTCTGCTTGCGTTGTCCTTATCTTAGTTGCTTTTCGCCGTGCACTTCGCGTCTTGGTGGTTTCATACCGGAAAACCGCGACCACGACTTATCGCTTCAGCGTCCGCCGGATCTGCTCTTCCATCTGGTCCAGGCGGGGATCGGGTCCCTGCAGCCGGCGCAGCCTCTCCAGGAATTCGAGCGCTCGCGGGTCCCCTTGCTGCATGTAGAAGACCACCACCGCGTAGAGGATCTCAGCGCTTCCGGGGTCGGTTCGGCTGGCCTCGAGCAACGCCCGCTCCGCCTCCGCCCGCCGGCCCAAGCGCTGCAGAGCCAGACCGTGGTTGTAGCGCACCCGCGCCCGCTCCGGCATCAGATCGGCGGCCCTTCCCAGACTCTCGGCGGCCTCTTCGAGTTTGCCCATCTCAGCCAGCAGGAGTCCCAGGTTGTAGTGGAGATCGCCCTGTTCTTGCGCTTGAGCGATGGCCTGCCGGAGGGTTTGCTCGGCCTCCTCGTTTCGGCCCAGCCGATTGAGCAGCGTGGCCAGATTGACTCGCGCAGGGATGAAGGCGGCGTCCCGTTCGAGGGCTCTGCGAAAAGCGGTCTCCGCCTCGGCCAACCGGTTCTGATCCAGGGCGACCACTCCCAGGTTGAGGTGGGCCCAGGGAGTGTCGGCCATCGCCATTTGGGCCTTCTTGAATTCCTCCAGCCCGGAACGCACCTTCCGTCTCGCGGCGAGCGGAAAGGAATCGATGGGGAGCGCGGCGAGGACTCGGGCGGCTTCGAGCCGGACCAGAAGCGTCGGATCGTCGAGCAGCGGCGTCAGCGTTCTGCGGCGCCGCTCCGGGTCGAGATGATCCAGCGTCGCGATTCCCGCGGCGCGCACCATGGGGTCGGCGTCCTCGATGGCGAGGGTCGCGGCCTCGGTCCCTTCGTTTCCGTAACCGCGTAGGAGGTCGAGAGCCGTGGCCCTTACGATGGCGGGTTGCTCTTCGTCCTTGGTCAAGTCGATCAGATGTCGAGCGGCCTCGGGACGCCCCTCGCGGCCCGCCGCCAACGCCTCCCCGTAATGAGGCCGCGAAGAGCGTTCGGGTCCGTACCATTTCAGGATCTGCTCCTGGGCCCACACGGATGTTTGGTCCGAATGACAGCCGTTGCAGGCGTTGGGCGTCCCCAATTTGACGCTCAGATCGGGGCGCGGGACGCGGAAGCTGTGATCGCGCCGGGGATCGACCACCATGTAGTCGCGGCCGGGCATGTGGCAGCTCACACAGCGAGCAGCCTCAGTGTCGACGGGGTGGAAATGATGCTCGGCGCTCGTGTAGTCCTTCTGCTGCAGGGTGGGGAAATCTTCGTTGCCTTCCAATTGGTGGCAGCGCGCGCAGAGCAAGTCTCCCTCGAGCCGCAATTCGACGCTGTGGACATCGTGACAGTCGCTGCAGCGGACGCCTCGTTGGTGCATCTTGCTCTGCAGAAACGAACCGTAAACGTAGACCTCGTCGAGAATCTGGCCGTCCGGGTAGTAGAGTCCCTCGCTCAGCACAGCGACCCGAAAGTGGTCTTCCAGGGGAGGCGTGTGGCGCCAACTGTGGGCGATCCTGGAACGGCGTGAATGGCAGGGGGCGCAAGATTGAATCTCGTAGTTGGAGTCTTTACCCGCAAAGTCCACGACCAGCCCGTAATCGCTTTCGGGATGACCGTCCGGCGAATTCCGCTTCGCCCACTCGACGTGCTTTGCTCCGGGTCCATGACAGGCCTGACAACCCACGTCGATCTCGTGATACCTGGTCCGATAGCTGTCCGTCTCGACATCGTAGTTTTTCTCCAGGTGGGTGGTGTGGCACTCGGCGCACATCAAGTTCCAATTCTGATAGCGCCCCGTCCAGTGCAGCGGATCCTGCGCTGGGATCCGCTCCCGGGGATAGAGGTGGAACCAGCGGTTGCGCCGGGAGTCCCAAGCCACCGTCAGGGCCTGCAGACGGCCTCCCGGGAATTCGATCAAGTACTGCTGGAGCGGATCGACCCCGAAAGTGAACTTGATCTCGTACTCCTCGAGTTCGCCTTTCGGCCCCTCGGTATGGACGAAAAAGCGGTTGTCTCTCTTGCGGAAAGTGGTCGTCACTCCGAAGTGAGTGAAGCGGCTGTCGTCGAAATCTCCCAGAACGGTCCCGGGGGTGGCCTGCTGCATGGCCAGATCGTGGTGGGATCCCCGCCATTGACGGTGCTGTTGCTGGTGACAATCGGCGCAGAGCCCGCTGTCGACGAAGGTTTCCGACGAGGCCGGCTCAGCGGGCTGTTGCCCGTCGGACGAGCAGGCTGAAAGGACGAGGAGCAGGCCGGCGAGCCGAAGCGAACCCCGGCCTGAGGGAATGGAAGTGACGATCATTCGAGATTCCACACCGACCCCATACTACGCGATCCCGATCAGCCCGGGAAAAGTCGGGGCCTGCGACAGTCATCCGGACTTGTTGCCCCAATCGCGAAATCCCGCTGATCCGGTGCAAGCCTTGGATCACTGAGCCGCGCGCTTCAGAGGGTGTCGAAAAAGGGGTGCCTTTCGAGCCTGCGCAACTCCGCGAAGGACTCGGAACG
>JBFGHF010000217.1:0-6781 GCA_041578355.1 Acidobacteriota bacterium | reverse complement strand
CGCCGCTGCCTACGGCTTCTCGATAGTTGAGATTGGTGAGTTCAACGGCCTGCCGGCAGAGATCCAGTAGTTCCTCGGTCGGATCATCTGGAGCAGGGGCATTGCGGACCCATCCGGCCCGCCAGGCAAGATCAGGGGCGCTGTAGAGTAGTCCCCAGGAAAGATAACCCCAGGCGAGGAAAGGGAGGCTCAACGCCAATCCCCAGGAGGTCAGATTCCCCAGTTGCTTGCGGACGCCGCCCTGCCGCAGCAGGCGTCCAATCGATCGGACAGCGAGCGCCAGGGCCAGTGTCAGCGCGGCGATCGCCGACCATTCAGCCAGGCTGAAGGGCAGCAAAGCTCCCGGAAGGCCCAACCACGGGACGACGCGAGGGTAGACCTGATTCGCGTAGACGTCCATCAGGGGCGTTCGTGAAACCAGCCAGAGAGCGATCAACAAGGCCAGGGAGAGCGCGCTGACGATCCACCTGACTCTCCTCCAGTGGCGGTCTCGACTTCCGGAGTCCCTGCTCGATTCGCCCGCCGCCGGCTCGACTTGCGCCCGGGACGGGGCGGACGTCTTTTCAATTTTCAAGCTGTGACCCCCCTCGAAAAAGAGCGCGGCGGCGGGGGTTCGGGGACGGTGTTTCAATTTTCAAGCTGTGACCCCGGAGTTTTTTGCCCCCAGGAATTTCCGGATTCGGGGGGTGAGCCAGTCGAACTCGGTGAGAAAGGCGTCGTGGCCGTAGTGGCTGGAGAGCTCGTGCCATTGGCAGGAGACTCCCGCCTGCAGAAGGGCGTCGTGCAGCTGGCGCTGTTCGTCGATCGGAATCAGCGGGTCCTGACTCACTCCCATCACGAAAACCTGCGCCTCAATCCGGTTCAGGGCGTCTTCGAGATTCTCGAATCCTCGGCTCACGTTGAAGAGATCCATGGACAAGGAAAGCCTCAGATAGGCGTTGGGGTCCAACGTGCCCACGATCTTGTTTCCCATGTGCTTCAGATAGCTCTGGAAATCGAAAGTCACTCCGTCGAGGCTGGGCGTCTCGACCGGCTCGCAGGAGAAACGGGAATTGAAATCCTCTCGGGAACGGTAGAAAATCGTGCCGATTTCGCGCGCCACCCGCAGCCCTTCGCCGGGCAGGCGATCTCCGTAATGGCCCTTTTTGAAAGCCGGATCGAGTTGGATCGCCCGCCTGCCCACGTGACGAATGGTCGCCGTGTAGGGCCGCGTCCTGTCGGTTCCCGACATGGCCAGAACCCGCCGCACCCGATTCGGATACCTGACCGCCAGTTCGAGCGTCTCCATGGCTCCCATCGAGCCACCCGCCGCGCCGTGAAGCTGATCGATGCCCAGATGGTCCAGAAGTCGGACCTGGGCGTCGACGATGTCACGGATTGAGATGATTGGAAAACTGCCCGCATACGGCTCCCCGGTGGCGACATCGAGAGTGCGGGGACCGGTCGTGCCGTAGCCGCTTCCCAGCAGTGACGAACAGATTACAAAGAAGTCGTCGGTGTCGAAGGCGCGTCCCGGGCCGATCATCGCCTCCCACCATCCCGCATCTCCGTTCCGATCATGGGAACGGGCGTGGCTGTGGGCGGAGAAAGCCGGACAAATCAGAATCGCGTTGCCCTTTTCCCGATTGAGGCGGCCCCAGCTCTCGTACTCGATCGTCAAAGGACTCACTTCCCCCCCGAACTCGAGGGGAAGAGGACGATCGTCGCGGACGCTACAGGCTCCCGGAATCGGCTTCATCAAAGTCCCTCCGAACCTTCGCACCCGAAGAAGACACAGAGGAATTGGGGGCCGGTTCGAAAAAGGGTCATTATACCGGGTTCGCGAATCGCCCAAGGGAGCTCGCGCGCCAGGATCCCGTACGGGTGATGCCGGCCCGTTGAACCGATCCGTCTTCGGAATCGTTTAGTATGTTGGCTGGTCCAAACGACACGCCTAAACGGGAGCAGGAAAGCCGATGAAACGTAACGCATTCTGGGTCTTACTGGCTCTGCCATTACTCACGACCTCCGTCGAAGCGGCTGCCGACAATCTCAGGATTTACGGGCGCGTTCAGACCAAATCGGGAAAACAGCTGGAAGGGCCGATCCGCTGGGATAGGAACGAGGGCAGTTGGTTCGACCTGCTCGACGGCTCCAAGCAGCTTCCCGAGCGAAACCGCGAGGCCAGCAAAGCGGAGGGGTTGGAAGCGGACCGCAAAAGCCGCGAGATTCGCATCCTGGGTATCAAGATATTCGATCTCGATTCGATGGAGACCTTCCCCAGCAGCGCCCAATCCGCAATCCGATTCGGCCATATCGACCGACTCGAATCCATCGACAGCCGAAGCGCGCGGCTGATCCTGAAGTCGGGTGAGGAGGTGGTGCTGCGCGGTGGTTCGGACATCGGTAGAGGCGTCCGCGGGATCATCGTCGAAGACCGGGATGAAGGCCTCGTCGAGTTGGATTGGAGCGACCTGGAGGCCATCGACTTCCTGCGTCCCTCCCAGCCGACCGAATCCGAGTTGGGCCGACTTCTCTACGGCACGGTTCTGACAAAGTCGGGGGCGGGATTCACCGGCTTCATCTGCTGGGACGTCGACGAGCTTTTCACCACCGATATTCTAGACGGCCGGGACAGCGAGAAGGAATGGGACGTCGAATTCGGTGAAATCGCAACCATCCAGAACGAAAACTCGCGCAGCGCTCGGGTCACCCTCAAATCGGGCCGGCAACTGGTGCTTTCCGGCACCAACGACGTCAACAGCGAAAACCGGGGAATCCTCATCCTGGAACCTTCGATCGGACAGGTGCGGGTTTCCTGGAAACAGTTCGAAAAGCTGGTGCTCACCGATATCCCCGCTTCTATCGAGACGGTGTTCGACGGGGGACGACGTCTTGCCGGTACGGTCACGACCGAGGAGCATCAGTATTCGGGACTGATTCGCTGGGACAACGACGAAGAATACACCTGGGAAATGCTCGGAGGGCGCTACGAAGGCATCGAGTTCGAGATCGAATTCGGTTTGATCCGGAGCATCGAAAAGAGCTCTGAGGAATCCGTTGTCGTCACCCTCCGGGACGGCCGCGCTTTTCAGCTCTCCGGCTCCAACGACGTCGACTCCGATAACAAGGGCATCTTCGTCGAGCTGGACGGGGGAGGCGAAAAGGCCGTCAGCTGGACCGACTTTCGCTCGCTGGAGCTGAAAGAACGGTAGCTGAAGAGCGGTTCAGAATTACGGCAGACTATAGAGAGCGAGAGCGAGACCGAGAGCGAGACCGAGCGCCGATGTCGGAACGAACCGGCAGATGGCAACGGGGTTCCGGGGAGATCGCAGGGATGAACCGCGGAGGGCGCGAAGGACGCAGAGCCACGCAGGTGGTTGGCGATTCACTGCCCGATTGACGCTACCCGGACCGATACTCGGACAAGCCGCTACAGGCCCAGCACATCCTCCCCTTGTTCGAAGACGATATCGACCGGAATCCCGGCCTCCGCAAGCCGCTCCAAATCCGATGCGAGTCCGGGTCCGATCCGAGCCATTCGATTCATGAATTCAGCGACACCTTCATAGTCGCCGTCTCCCTGAAAGCGCAGGATCTTTTCAGACAACGCGTTCATGGCCGCGCCCATTTTCTCGAAATCAGCGCGATAGGTCGCCGTCTGCGGATCTCGGGTGAAGGCCCCTTGCTCGCGGAAGAAATTGAAGCGGGCCAGGTTGGCGCGACCGTGCGCCGAAGTGGCGCCGAAGCGAATCGAGCGGAAGATGCTGGCGAGAAAAGTGACGTAGTTGTCTTCCAGCTTTCCTTCCGTCACCTCGCCTTGTTCGCGAAGCTTCGTCATCATGAAGAGCCCGAGAATATCGGCCTTGCCCTCTTCCAGGGCCGAGGCCTGATCCTTGAGGGCTTGCCGCACCTTGCCCCGACCGTTGATCGTTTTCTTGAGTCCCAATCCATGGGCCACCTCGTGACACATGGTATTGCCGAAAAAGGCGTCGAAGGTGACGTGCTTCCGTTGCTCCTGCGCGATCAAGATCTCGGAGATGGGTGTCAGGATCCGGTCGAACTTGGCACGCATCGCATTTTTGAGCTGAAGCCTTCGCGTGCCCTTCTGCAGCTGGACTTCTTCGTCGTTGGGCAGGTTGATGGCTATCGTTTTGGAGCCCGCGTTGCCGTCGCCCGCCGCGTAAATCACGTCGTAGGCGTTGAGATCCGAATCCGTGCCGGGCGTCTCGCTCTTGTAGGCGGCGTCGACGGGGAGAATCTCTTGGAGACCGGGCAAGAGCTGGGCGTAGCGCGCCAGCCGGTCGCTCCAGGCCCGATCTTTGACCAGGACGTATGCCTCGTGGGCGGCCTTGTACCCGAAGAGCTGATCTTCGTAGGTCTCGATGGGCCCGATCACGATGTCGAGATTGTTGTCCTTCATATCCATCCAGGCCAGATCGCTTGGCTGGTACAGGTCGTTCCTGAGTGCATCGGCGCGAAGTTGCAGGTACTTCTTGAGTCCGTCTTGAGGGGCCAGGGCGGCCGCCTCCTCCAACTTCTCTGCGGCCCGCTGATGCCAGTCGGCGTAAGCCTTGTGGTAAGGCACCGAGAAGAGCCCTCCGGTCTGGTTGCGGCGCACCAGAGTGTAGAGGCTCTTGAGTGATTCATCCCCCGCAGCGGACTCTTCGAACTCCTGCCGCGTCATGTCGGATGGATAGAAGTTGGCCCCCTTGGGTTTGGGTCCCGCGCCCTCGATAAAGGGCTGGTCGCCGGCCAGGCGGTCCCAGGGCCCGTAGTTGACCTCGGCGAAACGGCGTTTGCCGGCATCTTCGATCGAGGCCAGCAGGCCCTCGCGGTCCCCGTAGGCCTGTTGCCAGAAGATATCGTCCATCTCCCGCGAGGCCTCGATCAGAAGCGGGATCATTTTTCTTTCCTCGGGGCTGAGCGAGGACAAATCGCTGGTCAGTCGCACCGACGTGTACTTCGACAACAGAGCGAAATCTTGCACGGAACTCTCCTCTTCTACCGCTTGCGGCGAACATCCCGCGAACGTCAGCGATCCCGCCAGACTCAAAACCGCAACCCAGTAACGATACATCTCTTGGCTTCTCCCCTTCCTCATCATCACCTGCTTCCTGAACGGTGCAAGTAGATTCTAGCTCAGGGGAGCTGTTCAGGTGACAGGCCGCATCGGGTTACGGGGCGCACACGGGGAGGGCCGCTTTCAAAGCTCAATCTCGCACTTCCTGCCGGAATCTGCTATTAGATCAACTTGGCATCATGACCGAAGACGAAATCCGGGAGATCTTCGAAGAAGCGGTAGTCGAAACCTCGGCGCGGGCCGCCAGCGTCAGCCTCATCGTCAAACCCGCGGACGACTGGATCATCCTCCTCGACACCTCGAACGGGGAAATGGCCATCCAGGTGCCGGAGCGGCCGGATTCCACCCACGAGTCGATTCGCAACGTCATCATCCGTGAATTGAAGCGGCTCTTCTAGCCCGCATTATTCATGAAGTTTCGAAGCGAAAGCGCCAAGTGTGCGTCAGATCGGGCTCAGCGCCCACCTTCGCCAAGGCTACGGCGGACAGGCAGCGACGACCGACGCAGTCGTACTGTCAGTCCGTCGAGGAGGAAGGAGCGAGCACAGCCCGAGATGCCGTGCAATCGGCGCTTGCAGCCGAAAGGGCTGGTGAATAATCCGGACTAGAGTCATGGCCAAACTGAAGGATCTGGCTCGCCTTTTTCAAACAATCTCCTCCATGCTGACGGTGACCTTGATCCTCTTTCTTTTGGTCAACGTGGCGGCCTATCTGCTTTTTCTCAGCCTCGAGGAGGAGCGGCCCGCCGTATCCTCGGGGAGCTGGTTCGTCGATCCTTCCTCGCCCCTCGGCCTTTCCATCCGCGCCCGGATCTTCGACATTGACGACGAGGAGTTTCTGCGCGAACTGGCCAGCGGAGACCCGGGCATACGGCCTCACCCGGTCCTTCACTTCACGCAAGGGTTGGCGACCCCGCTCTACAGCGTGGGTGTCGAGGGTGTTCGCCGAGAGCCCGGTTGGACCGATCAGCAAGTCGAAGCCCGGCTGATGGAAGCGGGATCGCACAGCTTTGTCTTCGGAGGTTCCACCGCCTTCGGGCACGGGGTTCCCGACGGGGAAACCGTGGCAGCTCATCTGGGCGGTATTCGAGAGCGGGTCCATTTGAACTTTGCGGTCCAGGCCTACGACGCGATCCGCGAGGTCGACCTGCTTCTTTACCTGCTCCGCAAAGGATATCGCCCGGGCGAGGTGATCTTCATCGACGGCCTCAACGACGTGACAACATTCGCCTGGTCGGCCTACGGGCCCCACGACAAGCCGCGCACCCAGGGACTGCTCATGGATCGCGGCGAAGTGCCCCTCATCTTCGGCTACCCTCGGCGCGGAAACATGGGATCGGCGTTTCTCTTCAGCCTTCCGGTGGTGCAGTTGGCTCGACGTCTCAGCCGCCCGACGTCCGACTCTTTCGCGACTCTATCCATCGATGCGTCGCGGCAGCCGTTGGATTGGCCGCAGCTGATGCTCTTCTATCACCACTGGGATCGGATTCAGGCGTCGCGAACTTCCCAACTGGCCGACGAGCTGATCGACCAATACCGGTCAAGATCCAGATTTCTGACGCAGTTGGGCAAGGCTTTTTCATTTCAGACAGTCACCGTGCTGCAACCGATCGGCCTTCTCGAGAAGGAACAGCCCTTTCTCAAGCCGGCTTTTCGTGAGTCGAAAGCTCGGGCAGTCTTCGAGGCGGTGATCGAGCGGGTTCGAGAGGCGATCCGGCTG
>JBFGHF010000216.1:0-6781 GCA_041578355.1 Acidobacteriota bacterium | reverse complement strand
TTCTTGCAGGTCGGCCCCCTAGATCCCCGAGCCCGGAAGCTGCCCTTGCCCGACGATTTGATGGGCGAGCTGCTCCGCTACGTGGTCGCTCATGAAGTTGGCCATACGCTCGGGTTTCAGCACAACATGAAGTCGAGCTCGATGTATACGGTCGATCAGGTGCGTGATCCGGAGTGGGTCAAAGAGATGGGGCACGTGGCCACATTGATGGACTACTCGAGGTTCAACTATGTCGCTCAGCCCGAGGACGGCATCCCTCCCCAGGACCTCTTCCCCAAGATCGGGCCCTACGACCGCTGGGCGACCATGTGGGGATACAAGCCGATACCCGACGCCGGATCGCCGGACGGGGAGAGGGCCACCCTCAACCGCTGGGCTTTGACCCAGGACGAAAAACCCTGGCTTCGCTTCTCGACGGCCAACGCCAACGGCTCCGACCCCGGTGCTCTGACCGAGGCGGTGGGGGATGCCGATGCCGTGCGCGCCACCGAGTTGGGCCTCAAGAACCTGGCCCGGGTCGCCGAAATGCTCCTGCCTGCGGTCGCCCGCGAGGGGGAAGACTGGGAAGAGCTGAGCGACCTCTATGGAAGTTTGCTGGGTCAATGGGTCCGTGAGATGGGCCATGTGATCGCGCTGGTGGGCGGCTTCCACTCACAGCAAAAACACGCCGGTCAGGACGGGGTGCGCTTCGAGCCGGTCCCCTACGATCGCCAATCCGAAGCGGTCGGTTTCCTCAACCGGCACGCCTTCCGTACGCCCCAATTCATGGTTCGGAAAGAAATTCTACGCCGCATCGAACCCGATGGGATTCTGGCGCGGATCGGCGGAGCTCAGGGACGCCTCTTGCGTTCCTTGCTGAGCGACGACAAAGTGACCCGGCTGGTCGAACAGGAAGCACTCGATGGAGACTCGGCCTACAAGGCGCCCGAGTTCCTGGCCGACTTGCGGGGAGGCATCTGGTCCGAGCTGAACAGTACCGACCGAGTCTTGATCGACGCCTTTCGACGCAATGTGCAGCGAACCTACTTGGAGGTGCTGGATACCCGGCTCAACGGACCCTCCCCCGTCTCGGGCGACGCAAGGGCGCTCTTTCGGGCCGAACTGAGGACGCTGAGCAGGCAGCTCGAGGCCGCCATGCAGTCCGGCCCGGACAGAGTGACTCGCGCCCATCTGGAGGATTCGTTCGATCAGATTCAAAGGACTCTCGAACCTAAGTTTCAAGCCCGCTCCAGCGCCGCTGCGGGCACTGCCGGACGGCGTGGCTTGGATTGGGAGGAAGATTGGTTGGGCTCGCCCGAGGTCTGCTGGCCCGAACTGATCATTCGCCCCTAAGGAACACAGGCATCCCTGCCTGTGACTCGCGAATGATCCCTGGACGAAAGGCAGGCTTTCTGCCCGTCCTCCGGTGTCGCCGTTTTCCGACATTCTGAGCCTTTCTTTCGAAACTGTCGGCCAGCCGACTGGCTTCGCATGCTACGTGCGTAGCAGTGTGCTATAAACGTAGCATGTCAAGCGATCTAAAAAAACTGACCCGCCGCGAGCGCGAGATCATGGATATCGTGTACCGGCTGGGGCAGGCCTCGGCTGCTCAAGTCCGCCAGCGCCTCTCGGATACGCCCTCCTACTCTTCGGTGCGCGCCATGCTCGCCAAATTGGAAAGGAAGGGTTACCTGCGCCACCGCCAGGATGGGCCCAAGTACATCTTTCATCCCACTCTTCCCCGCGAAGCCGCCCGTCAGAACGCCATGTCGCGACTTGTCGAGACTTTCTTCGACGGATCGGTCAGCCAGGCGATCAACGGATTGTTGGGATTGCGCGGACAGCTTCTCTCCGCACAGGAGCTGGACGAATTGGTGGAGCAGATCGAAAGAGCGCGCAAGGAGGGGAGATGACAGCTCTCTTCGAATCGGCTGCGGCGGTTGCGTTCGCGCTCGCCATGCTGAAGACCACGGTGCTGCTGGGTTTGGCGTTCTTGGCCGGGCGGGGGCTTTCTCGGGCCTCTGCCGCCGTCCGCCATTTCCTCTGGGCGTGGACGCTCACAGGCTGTCTGCTCCTGCCTTTCCTCAGCCTCGCACTACCGCGGTTCGAATGGAAGATTCTGACGAAGCCGACCGAGGCGGTGGGTTCGCCGGTCAGTCCGGCTCAAGAGAGGGATGCGCCCCGGCAGGACGGCGGCGGGATAGGGCCATTTGTTCCCGCCGCGGCGCCCACGGCCGAGCCTGCCCCGTCCCCGAGCAGTCAGTCCCTGGCAAGCACCCTGTTCGGGGTCTATTGGATCGTGTCCGGAGCGCTACTGGCTTATCTGCTGCTGGGTTTGTTGAGGCTGGCGGCACTCAAAAGAAGGAGCGACCAAGCACCGGTCGACGGCCAGTGGCATCGTCTTCTGGACGAACTGCGAAGAGATCTCCGCATCAAGAGGCCGGTTCAACTCGGCTTCTGCGACCGCATCGAGACGGCGTTCGCCTGGGGACTCTTTCGGCCGGTCATCGTGCTTCCGGTCTCCGCCGCCGCTTGGACCCCCTCCCTGAGACGGACGGTCTTGGTCCATGAGCTGAGCCATCTTCGGCAGCTTCATTGGATAGCTCAACTCGTCGGCCGCCTGGCATGTTGCATCTACTGGGTGAATCCCCTCATCTGGTTGGGAGCCCGGCGCCTCAGCCTGGAGGGCGAGCGATCTTGCGACGACGGAGTCCTTCTCAGCGGGGCCCGACCGTCCCTTTACGCCCGGCAACTCGTCGTGTTGGCGTCTCGGGGTGCACGGCTTCCGAGGCCCGCGCTTCCGGCGCTGCCGATTGTTCGCAGAACCCAGATCTATCGACGCATCGAATCGATACTCAGTCCCAAAAGAAGGAGAACTCGAATGAACAAGACGACCGCGCTGGCGATCAGCTTCATGGCTTCCCTACTTCTCTCGACATTGGCCGCCGCAACCTTGGGTCCGGCGGAGCCTAGTCCGCAGAAGCTGACAGAGCGTAATTCCGCGGCGTCCGGCGAGGCGCCCACCGAACTGATGCGGGCCGTCGACACCGGGGATCAGAATCGAGCAGCAGCACTCCTGGGCCAGGGAGCCGATGTGAATCAAGTTGTTTCCGGCCACAGAACCGCGCTGATTCGGGCCGCCTACCGGGGCGACGCGGGGATGGTGAGGCTGCTGCTGCGGAACGGCGCCGATCCTGGCTTGATCGACCGCGGGCGCTCCCGGGATCTCCCGGAGGTCCCCCGGTCATCATTGGGCGCCGCGGCCGTGTCGGGTAACACCGAGGTCGTGGAGCTGCTGCTGTCGGCGGGCGTTTCACCCGAGTTCACGCCTCGCGGGGAAGCATCACCTTTGATGTTGGCGGCGGCGAAAGGGCATGGGCAGATTGTGGATAGGCTCTTGTCCGCGGGCGCCGACGCCAACCGGAATGTTGGCGGAGAAGGCTCGGCTTTGATGCAGGCGGCTGCGAGCGGAAACCTGGAGTCGGCTAAAACGCTCATCGTTGCCGGAGCCGATGTCAACGCTAGGATTCGCGGCGATGGCAGTCCTCTCATTTCGGCTGCCGCCGCCGGTGAGGATGAAATCGTAGAACTCCTCCTGGACCGCGGCGCCGATCCCAACATGGCGGTCCGAGGCGACGGGACTCCTCTCGTGGCGGCGCTCGGGTCGGGCAACCGGCGGACCGTTCAGCTGCTGCTCGAACGAGGCGCGGATCCCAATATCGGTGTTCGCGGTGATCCCAGCCCCATCGCACAGGCCGCCCGCCAAGGGGATGCGGGCACTGTGGAAGAACTGCTGGAAAGCGGCGCCGACCCCGATCTCCGTTTCCGAGGCGATCCGAACGCGTTGATGATGGCTGCCACGCGCGGAGACCTCGACGTCCTCGAAGTCTTGATTCGCGGGGGCGCCGACCCCAATGCTGCCGCCCGAGGCGACGGCAATGCCCTGATCGCGGCCGCTCGGGCCGGACGACTCGAGGTGGCGGATTATCTCCTCGACTCGGGCGCCGATCCCAACGGAGCGGTGAGCGGAGACGGCAGCGCCCTGATCGCGGCTGCCCAACGTGGTGATTTGCCCATGATCGATCTGCTCCTGACCCGCGGAGCGGACGTCAACCTGATCGTTGAGGGAGATGAAAATCCACTGATCAACGCCGCCAGAAACGGCCACCTGGAGGCGGCCGCCGTACTGATTGAAGCGGGCGCCGATGTCAACGTCGTGGTGCGCGAGGGCGATCGGACCCGCTCCGCCCTGAGCGAGGCTCTTCGCGCCGGCCACGTGGAGATGGCGAACTTCCTCCGCCGCCACGGCGCCGTCCGTTAGCCCCGGAGCGACAACCCGAGGCCAGCCCAGGCCTGCCCGGCCGGGCTTGGGCTAGGCCCAAAGAGATTCACCTAGTCACTGTCGATCAGCACCGTGTCAGGACGGTACTTCTTCCAGGCGAACCAGAGCGAGTGTGTCGAGATGTGGGGCCTCAGCTCTCTGCCTCGCAACGGGCCTTCCACCGCTTTGCCCCCCAGACCGTCCCAGACGCTGCCCGTCTCTTGATCGGTCAGCCTCCCCTGGTCGAGCCGGAAAGTCAGGGTCCGACCGTCCAGCGCCCGGTCGAAGATCCGGGCCGTCGCCAAGTCGTCGTGCAGGTAGACCACGATGGGAGCGCCCTCGAGCAGGTCGTTGATCAAGCGCTTCCCGGCAAGATAACGAACCAGATAGGCGCGTGCCTCGACGTGCCCCTCCAGCCCCACCACCAGGTCCTTGTTCTCCACCGGCCCGTCTCCGCCTTGGGCGATTTCCGAAAACGACTCCCCGGTGAAGCGAACACGGTAGGGGGTCGAAGGCTTGACGTATACGGTGGTGTCGGGATGCTGCGATCGCCACTTTCCCCAGGTGGTTATGACGCTGGGCAGCTTTTTCAAGCGGGAGCCCGCCAGGGGTCCCTCGGTGGCTTTGCCGACCAGCTGGCTCCAGCGCGAACGGGTCTGGTCGTCGTACATGATCAGCGTGCCTTGGTCGACGCCGACCACTCCGAAATCATAGGACTTGCCGTCGAATTCGCGGACGTAAACTACGCCGCTGTGATCGATCGGTCACCAACTCGGCGCGATCGCCGTCCCTCCCAGCACGTCGTTGACGACTTCGTTGGTGGGGCCGTTCATGTAATTGACGGGATAGGCCCGCGCTTCGCCGTTGTGCACGATCCCCATCACCAGGTCGTCGTCGCCGATTTCAGCCTGGCCGGCCGAAATCAGTTCGGGGTTGACGTTGAGGGGAAATCCCTCCTCGCGCAGCATCGTGAAATCCGACCGGTCGCGAGGGCCGCGCGAAGCCCGGCGGTAATAGTCCTGTGCCTCGCTTCGTTCGATCGAGCTGTCATGATTGGCATCGATCCGCTCAGCGATTTCCAGGGGCAGCTTCAAGTCCTGCAGGGCCACGGATTCGCGTTCTTCCAGCGCCGTGCGCAGACGTTCGCGAATCTCGGAAGGCGAAAGATCCGTCGACTCCGCTTCCGCCGGCGGTTTCGCGCAGCCGCCCGCCAAAACCAAGCCCGCCATCAGGTGCATAGCCAGGGGGACTCTTCGTCTGCTCATACTCCCCTCCGTGTCCTCCGCGAAGGACCTTGCCGGCTCTGCGCTCCAAAAAACCATGCGGCAGAGCTCTTAGCTTTCCAGGAACCGCTTCAACCCGGCCAGCGTCTGTTCCCAACCAACCTCACAGGCCCGGTAGAATTCATCCGCTTCCGCTCCGGACGGAAAACCGGATTGAATCACGGTGAGCCTCGAACCCTCCGCTGTCGGCTCGATGCGAAATTCGTTCTCGAAGTCCGCTTCGAAGGGAAGCTCGTGGCGCGCGACATAACGATAGTCGGTCATCTTGAGACGCAGCGGGGGTTCGAAAACACTCAGCTTCGCCGTGGTGATGTACTCGGGGTCGTCTTCGCTCTCCCCCCAAGCCGCCGCCCAAACACCGTTTTGTTCAGGGATGACGATGGCCCGGGTCGCCTGCCACCAAGCCCGAATCGCGCTGGGTGTGATCAGGGCCTGGAAGGCTTCTTCGGGGGTTGCTCGCAGGGTGATTTCGGCTCGGTGATCTCGAGTCATAGGCCGACCTCGCTTGATTCCGCCGTTGAGAGAATAGCAGTTGCTTTCCCTTCGCAACAGCGATTTGCAGCCCCGAGCCGGCTATAATTCCGAACCGTGCCGGAAGCTCTCGAGATCCGCCAAGCGAAGCCAGACGACGCGCAAGCCATAGCCGAGATCGCGTCGCGATGGTCTGCCGCCGATCCTTCCCTGTGGAAAGGTCCCGACGAAATTCGCAAAGAGATATCGGCCTTCGGGCCCCGCGAAGCCTATCTGGTCCTCCAGCGGGAACAGGTCATTCTGGGTTGGGCCTTGATCCAGCTCTACAGCGACCGACTGGGATACCGCTTTTGTGCGGAGGTGTCCCTCTGCGTCCGGCGGTCTCGGAGGCGGCGGGGACATGGCTCTCGTCTCGAGGCGGCGCTCCTGAATCATTGCCGACAGCACGGCTTCCATCACCTGCTGCTGCGCACCTACGCCGACAACGAGACGTGCATCGAATTCCTGCAACGCCGCGGCTATCAAGTCGTGGGCACCCAACAACAGATCTGTTACGACGACGGCTGGCGCGACGTCGTCATCCTACAGCGAATACTGAAAACGACGGTCTAGCCGGGATTATTCATCAGGCTTCGTCGCGAGGCGTCGGAAGCGCCGCGCTGGCAAGGCGTTACGCCCGAGACCCCCGCAGGCGTAGTCGTGCACTACGTCGAGGAGGGCGAGGGCG
>JBFGHF010000215.1:0-6788 GCA_041578355.1 Acidobacteriota bacterium | reverse complement strand
ATAGAGGGCATTCTCCGTGCCCAGATAGAGAAGCCCCGGCCGCACCGGATCCTCCCGGATGTGGCGAGTGTAGCTGAGCGGGCTGGGTGGGATTCCCTCGGTGATCTTGGTCCAGGTTCGCCCGAAGTCCTCCGTCTTGTAGACGTAGGGATCGAAGCCTCCGACCTGATGGAAGTCGACCGTCAAGTAGGCTTTGGCCGCGTCCCATTTCGAAGCATCGATGTTGCGGACGGTCCCCAAAGGAGGCAGGCCGGGAAGGTTGGCCGTCACGTTGTCCCAGTTGCTGCCGCCGTCTCTGCTGACGTGCACGAGTCCGTCGTTGGAGCCTGCCCAGAGGACGCCCTGCCAGACGGGCGACTCGTCAAAGGCGTAGATGACGCAGCAGTACTCGACACCGATGTTGTCGGGAGTCAGCCCTCCCGAGATCCCCTGCTTGGACTTGTCGTTGGTGGTCAGATCGGGGCTCAAGATCTCCCAACTCTGCCCGCCGTCGGTGGTCCGATGAACGTACTGGCTGGTGACGTACACGGTGTTGTTGTCGTGGGGCGAGATGAGCAGCGGAAAGGTCCATTGAAAACGGTACTTGAGGTCTTCGGCGGGCCAGCCGCCGGTGCTCTCGGGCCAGACTTCCACGTTTCGGAACTGCCGGGTCCGTTCGTCGTAGCGGACGACGATTCCCCCGCGTGCTCCGGCCCCCGAGGCGCTCGACCAGATGATGTCGGGGTCTACGGGGTCGGGCGTCGCAAAGCCGCTTTCGCCGCCCCCCACCGAGTGCCACATCCCCCGCGGTATCCGGGCTCCGCTGCGGCTGTTGCTCGGGCCGCGCGTGGAAGGCCCGTCCTGGCGGTTGCCCAACACGTTGTAGGGAATCCTGTTGTCGACCGTGACGTGGTACATCTGGGCTATGGGGAGTTGAGTCTTGTGCCAGGAGCGGCCGCGGTTTTCCGAGATCGAGACTCCGCCGTCGTGGCCGACGACCATGCGGTCGGCGTTGCCGGGATCGATCCACATGTCGGGATGGTCCCAACCGGGAGCGTCGGCGCGGCGCGTGACTTCGGAGGTCCGGCCTCCGTCGAGGGTGACGCTGTAGGAGGCGGCCAGAAAATAGACTTCGTCGGGATCGCCGGTGGAAACCGCACAGCGGCTGTAATAAGCGCTGCGCCCGCCCAGGTTGCGGTTGTGGGTCTGAAGTCGCCAAGTCGAGCCGCCGTCATCGGATCGCCACAGTTCCCCGCTTTCGGTCTTCTTGCCGTGCCAGGGGACGCCGTCACCTGTCTCGATCAAGGCGTAAATGCGATTGGGATCGCGCGGCGTCATGCAGAGGGCGATCTTCCCGACGGGCAGTCGCGGCAGGCCCTTTCCTTGCAGCCGCTGCCAGGTGTCACCACCGTCTCTGGTGACGAAAATCCCGCTCCCCGGACCTCCACTCTCGCGGCCCCAGGTCTTGATCTCGATTTGCCACATTCCCGCCAAGAGAATCCGCGGGTTGGAAGGATCCATGACCAAATCGGAGGCGCCGGTTTTCTGATCGACGAAGAGGACTCGTTCCCAGGTCTCGCCGCCATCCTTGGTGCGATAGACGCCGCGCTCTTCTTGATCGCTATAGCCGTGGCCCAGCGCCGCAACGAAAACCACGTCCGGATTGGAGGGGTGGATGATGATTCTCCCGATCCGCCCGGTCTTCTCCAAGCCCATGCGCTTCCAGTTCTTGCCGCCGTCGGTTGACTTGTAGATGCCGTCCCCGATCGACACGTTGGAACGGATGAAAGTCTCGCCGGTCCCCGCCCAGACAATCTGGTCATCGGACTTGGCTACAGCCAAGGCGCCGATCGAGTGAGCTGTCTGGTCGTCGAAAAGCGGCGACCAAGTCAGCCCCGCGTCGGTGGTCTTCCAGATTCCCCCGCTGGCCGCGCCGGCGTAGTAAGTGCTTGGATCTCCGGGGATTCCGGCCACCGAGATCACCCGGTTACCCACCGGGCCGATGTGGCGGTAGCGAAGTTGGTCGTAGTGCTCGGGCCCGATTCCCTGGCTGAAGAGAGGGGCCGTCGAGAGTCCGACGATCAGGACGAAAAACTTTGAACGCATGGTGGATCCTCCGTTCGGCGAGCTTAGAACGCCCGCCAAAAGGGGTCAAGGCAAGAGGGACACACAGATCGCTCGGAATCGGGTTCGCCTTCGGAATCGGAATCGCTTGGAACGCACAGGTAGAATAGCGGGCATGAGAATTCGAACATTCCTGGTGGTGGTCTTTTGCCTCACCCGCTTCAACCCGGCCCAAGAGCCTGTTCAGGAGGCGGTGGGCAGCTACCCAGAACTGGTCCAGATCTTCAACGAAATTCGAGCGCTCGACCTGGCCGGGATGAGCGATCTGAGCGAGAACGCCTTCAACGAACGGACGGAAAAAGTCACAGCGCTCAGAGAGCGCTACGGGGCCATCGTCCCAAAGGGTTGGCCCAAGGAAGAGCAGATCGATCACCAACTGGTGCACTCGACTCTCTACCGGGTCCTCTTCGAACACGCCGTGAGTCGCCCCTGGAGACGGGACCCGGGCTTCTACGTCGACCGCCTGGCGCGCATCCCTTTCGCTGAGATCCCGGCCCGGGGGGAGTCGTTCGAACGGCTGCGCAAGGAGTTGGAGTCGGTGCCGAAGATCGTCGAGTGGGGCCGCGCCAACTTGATCGAGGTGGGAGAAGAGCTGGCCAAGCTCGCTCGGCGCAACCTCGTGCAGGCCGACGGTGTGGGCCATGGCCATCCTTATCGTGAAACACCACCGGCAGGCGTGGTCGGTTGGTTCGAGGATCTGCGAGAGCGAGTCGAAGAGAAACAGCCCGAACTGTTGGAACTGGTGGATTCCGCCCTCGAGTCGACGAAGGGGTTCCGTGACTGGCTCGAGGAGAACGCCGCCGAGATGACCGGCCCCGCGGGGGTGGGACTGAGAGGTTACAATCGCTACCTCAACAACGTCCTGTTGATGCCCTTCAATGCGCAAGAGGTCCTGACCATCGGCAACCGGGAACTGGAAGACTCGCTGGCCGCACTGGCCCTGGCGCGGGAACGCAATCGAGGCCTCCCCGAACTGGCCCCGGCCTCTTCCGAAGAGGAGTACAAAGAGCGCATCCGTGCGGCGGACCGCCACATCCGGGAGTTCATCCGCTCCAAAGAAATCCTCACCATCCCCGATTTCGTGGGAGAGTTCGGGAACAACGTGCCTTGGACCGTTCGGCCCGGGGGACGGAATTTCTGGGAGCAGGTCCAATACCGCGACCCCCGACCCGACCATGTCCACGCGGTGATCCCGGGACATCGATTTGACGCACTGATTCACAGCCGCGATGAGCGTCCCATCCGCGGCAAGTTTTCCGACAGCGGGCGTGTGGAAGGCTGGGGCTTCTACCTGGAAGAGATGATGCTTCGAATGGGGCTCCTGGACGATCTCCCGCGCACCCGCGAGCTTTTCTACATCTTTCAAGCTGCACGGGCCATTCGCAATCGCGTCGAGTTGGGACTCCAGACGGATAGGATCACGGTGGAGCAGGGCGTCCGCGACATGGTCGAGAACATCCCCTGGATGGACGAGGATGTGGCCCGGGTCGATTGCGAGATCTATTTGAAGCGGCCCGGATACGGTTCCAGCTATCTCATGGGGAAGGTCCAGATCGAGGAGTTGCTGGCGACCGAACAGAAACGGCTGGGCGACGAGTTCAAGCTCAAAGACTTCCACGACCGCTTCCTGCGGTCGGGCTGGATTCCAGTCTCCATGATTCGCTGGGAAATGACCGATTTCACGGATCAGCTGGATACTCTTTACCGGAGGAGGTACACCCCCAACGGCACGGAGAGGTAGGGCGGGCTTTGGGGCTTTCGCGGCGGCAAGGAGCCTGGTGCCGAGCGACTCAGAGGCTGCAAGCTCCCACGGGTCGAAGCCTCTGCCGCTTTGGCTGAATTCATTTTTTTGGTGGTTGTTTGCAGCTGACAAAGCGGCGGCAAGCCGCCGCACTCCGAAGGGTCGGCTACCCGTCGTCTGGAGATCTGAGGAAAGGATTGGTGAATCTGGGATCCGTGACGAAGTTTCGATCGGTCAGGCTTTTCAGAAACTCGATCAGATCGTCCTTCTCCCCGGGCTGCAAATCGAAGCCCATCAACAGACGGCTCTTTCGGGGGCTGCGGCTCCCGTCGCCTTGATGGGCCCCGCTTTGGATGTTGCGGCCTCCCCGGGCGTAATGGTCGATGACTTCGCTCAGCGACTCCATGCTGCCGTCGTGCATGTAGGGCGCCGTCAGCTCGATGTTTCGAAGCGTGGGTGCGCGAAATCTGCCCATGTCCCGTCGCTTGCCCGTCCGCTCCTTCAACCCCGTGTCCTCCCCCGGATAGCGGCCCCGACCGTCCAAATCGTAGAGTCCCGTGTTGTGAAAACGGGCCCGGGGCGCTTTCTCCCCTTGTCGGCGAACCGGGCCTGAGAAATTGGAGCCGGCGTGGCAGCGCGAACAGTTCAGACGATCTGAAAAGAAGAGCCTCATGCCCTTTCGTTGAGACTCGCTCAAGGCCTCATGCTCGCCGAAATAGACGAAGCGATCGTAGGGGGAATTGAAGGAGATCAGCGTTCTCTGAAATGCGGCCAGCGCTCGCACGACGTTGTCGAAGGAAACGGTTTCGGGATCCTCGGGAAAGGCCTTCTGAAAAAGATCGCGGTAGGCCGGGTCGGAACCCAGCAGCAGGGCCGTTTCCCGTTCTCTGCCCGCCAGCCCCAACTCGACCGGATCCCGACTGAGCAGCGGAATCAGCATCTGTTTCTCGAGCCGCTCGATCTCGGGATCGGCCCAGGTCAAGTGGGAGTTGAACCCAACGTTGGTCAGGCTCATGGCGTTGCGCACCAGTGACTCACCCGTCGACCCGACCGATACGCGGCGACCATCCGTGAAGGCCAGTTCGGGGCGGTGACAGCCCGAGCAGGAGAGGGTCTGGTTGGCCGAGAGCCGCTTCTCGTAAAAGAGGCGCCTGCCCAGCTCCACCTTGGCCGGGCTCATGGGGTTGTCGGGAGGGACCCAGGGCGGGGCCAGACCTAGGGGCAGACCCCAATCGTATTCAGTCCCATCGGTCGGCCGGGGGGATTGCATCGCCAGCAGGTATGCCGGCGCCACCAGGATCACGAGCAGGGATGCTCGGGCCAAGGGTCGGAAGCTGACAAGCACTCTACCAGTCGCCTGGACTGTCGGCTCCGCTCCGGGTCTGGGCGGAGATCTCGCTGCGTTGTTCGATCCACTGGTCGAACGAATCGATCGTCGAGGTCTCGACCCGCGAATCTTCCCGCCGCTCCTTCACCCACTCCCGCATCGCCTGCAAGAGCTTGTCGGCCTGGGGCTTTTCCTGCCGGACGAGGATCAAGTAGGCCGTCTTGGCGTCTTCGATCCGGTCCAGTCCCAAGTAGGCCTCGGCGCGGTACTCGATGGCCTCGCTGTAGTCGGGAGCCAGGACCAGGGCCATGTCGTAAGCTTTGAGGGATTCCTCGAACTCACCGGTTCTGCGAAGAGCGTAGCCCAGGCTGCTGTAGGCCTCGTGGAAGAGGGAGTTCCGCTCGATGGCACCTCGGAATTTCTTGATCGCCCTCTGGTATTCCTTTTGGGCCTTGCCTTGGAGCTTCGCAGCCTGCTGCTGCGAGGCAGCCGCCGCAGCCTTCTCTTCCAGCTTCCAAGCCTTGTCGCGCGATTTCAGCCCCTGGTTGTAGAGCTGTGCCGCGACCTGAGCCGGTGTCCTCTGCGGGATCGACGATCCCCCGCCCGCGGGCGCCCGGGAACCGGAGTCCGCGGCCAAGAAGGGCATGCCGGCGGAAAGCAGCAAGCCGACTGAAAGCGCAGTGATTTTCTTTTTCATCGAGGTCTCCGTAATTGACGCTGCCGGGATGAAGGCCAGCCTTCGACAGTATAAGGACGAAACCAGTCCCTAACGGGTTCATTTATCTGGCGGCCTGAAGCTTTGGAAACGAAGAATTCCCGGAGAGAAGGAAACAAAATCCAACCCGGAGACACCATCAAGTGAGGGCCAAGATGGAATCGAAAAAGACGGAAGTGAAATCTCAAGCATCGGGTCAAAAGCCGGCTCCGGGTTGGCGACCAACCGCCGACGACCGGCGGTTTCTCCGTTCCTGCAACGTGCGCCCGGATTGAGGCTGAGCGGTGCATCTGTTGTCGGCTATCGATCCGGCGCCGAGCGCCGAGCCGTGTCAGAATTCCCGCTCATGCTGAGAAGAACGGGACTGATTTGGCTGCTGCTCACCACAACGACCTCGATGGCCCAAGACGGGAAGTCGCCCTTCGTCGACCGGGTGCGCACTCTGGAAACGAGCCTGGAGCTCGACTCGCGGGGTCAGCTGGGAGGCGTGACGGTCGACCAACTCGGATTCCTCTATGTCGCCAACTTCCGGGACGCGGTTTGGAAAATCGGCCCCGACGGAGACGCCCAACTCCTGACGCGCAGCCTCTACGGCTCTTCCGGCAACGCCCTCGATTCCCGGGGAAACCTCTACCAGGCCAACTTCTTCGGTCACACCATTTCCAAGATCACCCGAAGCGGCGATGTCAGCCTCTTCGTGACCGAAGGGCTCTCGGGCCCGGTGGGGATGGCGGTCGGCAAGGAGAACGAGCTCTACGTCTGCAACTGCAACGGAAACACGATCTCCCGCGTTTCGCCCCAGGGGAAAGCCGAACTGTTCGCCAAAAGCGAGATGTTCGCCTGCCCCAACGGGATCGCCTTCGACGGGGACGGCAATCTCTACGTCACCAACTTCCACGGCT
>JBFGHF010000214.1:0-6821 GCA_041578355.1 Acidobacteriota bacterium | reverse complement strand
GCTTTGTTGACAGTGGTTTGCAGATGAACAAGGTGGCGGCAAGCCGCCGCAGTCCAAAGGTCGCCGGAGTCGTCGTCTTGAGTTTTGAGACGGTCTGGCTAGAGGGAGGGCGGATCTCAACCCACCGCTGAAGCGGTGCACTTGGTTAGCCGAGAGCGAGGAGCGAGAGCGAGGCCGAGACCGAGTGGACGATTGCTGGGGAAGCGCTCTCGGTCTCGCTCCTCGCTCTCGAAAACCCCGGGAGTCCTGTGAGGCGCAGAGGCGCCCTGGGAGCGGAGTGCCTGCGGGCGAATTCTGATAGAGTGAGAATCCGCTCCGAGCGGAGGAGCTATGCACGTCGAGCGAATGAAGATCATGGCGGGGTCGGTTCGAAAGCTGATCCGCAGGCGTGCCTTCGGCCACGTCGTCAACCTCTTGGAAAAGCTGCGTCCGGCCGATATTTCGAAGATTCTGCTCGACCTGATCGATCGCGATCGCCTGGCCGTCTTTTCCACCCTCATGAAGCACGACCGAAAGCTGGCGGCCCTGGCTTTGACCGATCTGGGCCTGGAATCGGGCCGGCTGCTTCAATCCATTCCGCCGGCGGACGTGGCCAAGGTCCTTCAGGAACTGGAAACCGACGACCGGGCGGGATTCATTTCGCTGCTGCCCCCTGAAACGGCAGACGAGGTTCTCGAGCTGATGCGGGGCGAGGAATCGCGCGAAGTGCAGGGACTGCTCCAGTACCCGGAGGAGACGGCGGGCCGCATCATGACTCCCAACGTCTTCTCGTTGAAGGAGGAGCTTTCGGTCAGCGAGGCCATCAGCACCCTGCAGACTTCGTCCGAAGAGCTGGAGATGATCTTCTATCTCTATGTTGTGGACGAGCGCAATCACCTGGTGGGTGTGGTTTCTCTGCGCCAGCTCCTCACCGTTCCCCCCGAGACTCCGCTCAAGAAAGTGATGAGCGGCGATGTCATCGCCGTGCGCACCAACACCGACCAGGAGGAGGTGGCGCGTCAGGTGGCGCTGTACGATCTGTTGGCGATTCCGGTCGTCGATCACCAAAACAAACTGGTGGGAATGATCACCGTCGACGACGTAATCGATGTCATCGAGGACGAAGCAACCGAAGACATTCTTCACCTGGCATGCGTGGAAGCCGACGATCATGTCCATGCAAGTGCCCGCACCTCGGTGCGCAAGCGACTCCCCTGGTTGGGTATCAACCTGGGAATGGCACTGCTGGCCGCCACCGTCGTCGCCTACTACGAGCCCACCATCGCCGCCCTTCCGCTGTTGGCCATCTTTCTCCCCGTGGTGGCGGGGATGGGCGGCAACTCGGGGACGCAGGCCCTCACCATCATGGTGCGCAGTCTGGCGCTGGGCGAAGTGACCTGGAAGACGAGCCGCTCGGTGATCTTCAAGGAGTTGCTGGTCGGACTCACCAACGGCACGGCGCTGGGGGTGGTGGCCGGCGTGGTGGCCTACCTCTGGAAGGCCAATATGATGCTGGGCCTGGTTTTGGGCGGGGCTTTGATCGTCAACATGTTTCTGGCGGGGTTCGTGGGGGCGCTGATTCCGTTGGTCCTCAAGAAGCTGGGCGTCGACCCGGCAATCGCCTCCGGCATTTTCCTCCATACCACGACGGATGTCGTCGGGTTCTTCTCATTTCTGGGGCTAGCCACCCTTCTGATATGAGCGCTTTCGAATCTGAAGCCCTGACGATCCGGACGTATCCTTACTCGGAAGCGCACCGGATCGCTGTTTTCCTGACCCGGGAGTACGGCCAAGTCCGCGGTTTGGCCCACGGGGCGAGATCGGGACGCAAGAGCCGCTTCGGCAGCAGCCTCGAGCCGCTCACTCAGGTGCGTCTGATTTTCTCTCGCAAAGAGAACCAGGAACTGGCGACCATCAAGAGCGCCGAGATCCTGGCGGCTCACTCCGCACTGCAGCTGAGCCTGGAGATCAATCTTCATATCAGTTATTTTGCCGAGCTGCTCTTCGAGTTCAGCCAGGAGGAAGAGGAGTGCGAAGATGTCTTCCGCCTGACTTTGGCGGTACTCGAGGCCCAGGAAAAAGTCCCCATCGAGCTCCTGGCCCGCTACTTCGAGCTCTGGCTGCTTCGGCTGGAGGGAGTGCTGCCGGCATTGGAGCCGAAGCTGGGACCTGCATTGGCGGCCAAGGTCGCCGGGATGCTCAAACAACACCCCACGGGTTTGGATGATTCGATACTGACCGAGGGGGAGCGAAAAAGAATAGAACGCCTCGGGGAAGAGTTGATAGAATATCATTTGGAAAAGCGCCTGAAAACAAAAAGGATGCTGAAGGAGTTGCTGTAGATCCCGGGTGTCCGGATCTGCAGGCCCCCGGGCATACCGGCCCGAAAAACCCTGCCAGCTGAGATCGTTCCGACTCCCGCCGTTCGGCTGGGCTGGGGCGTGGTAGTTGGAGCACGGGCATCTTGCCGGTCATTTTCCGGTCCGCACTGTGCGCCGGAAAGAGGCCCGAAGCCTCTTTCAGCCGGAAGGGTTTACGGAGATTCGAGATGAACAAACCGGAGAACTTCCAGGAAATCGTGCATCGCCTGCTCGAGTACTGGATGGATCTGGGGTGTGTGATTCAACAGCCTTACGACGTCGAGGTGGGGGCGGGAACCATGCATCCGGAAACCTTTTTCCGGGTTCTGGGCCCGGACCCTTACAAGGTCGCCTACGTTCAGCCCTCGAGACGGCCCACCGACGGTCGCTACGGCGAGAACCCCAATCGGGTCTACCGCCATTATCAGCTGCAGGTCATTCTCAAACCCGCTCCCGACGACATCCAGGACATCTATCTGAAGAGTCTGTCCGGGTTGGGAATTCCTTTGAAAAAGCACGACCTGCGTTTCGAGGAGGACAATTGGGAGAGCCCTACCCTGGGAGCTTGGGGCATCGGCTGGCAGGTTTTGCTGGACGGGCTGGAGATCACCCAGTTCACCTACTTCCAGCAGGCCGGGGGCCAGGACTTGATGCCGGTATCGGGGGAAATCACCTATGGCCTGGAGAGATTGGCGACGTTCTTGTGTGACGTGGAAAGCGTCTACGATCTCGCCTGGAGTCCGGACTGCACCTACGGCGACGTCAAGAAACGCGAGGAGGCGGAATTCTCGAGGTACAACTTCGAGGTGGCCGACACTGAGATGCTTTTCCGGCTCTTCGACCTTTTCGAAGAGGAGAGTCGCCGCTGTGTCGAGGCGGGCTGCGTTCTTCCGGCCTATGACTATTGTCTGAAATGTTCGCACACCTTCAACTTGCTCGACAGCCGAGGCGCCATCAGCGTGACGCGCCGGGTGGATCTGGTGTCCCGTGTGCGAAAACTTGCGGTGGCCGCGGCGGCCGCCTATCTGGAAGTCGATGAACGCGTTTCTGTTTGAACTCGGTATCGAGGAGATCCCCGCGCCCATGATCGAGCCTGCCCTGGAGCGGCTCCAGGCAGGCCTGCAAGGACTCCTCGCCGAGAACTCGGTGACGGCCGGGCGGGTGCACGGCTACAGCACCCCTCGACGCCTCGCCGTCCTGATCGAAGGACTGCCCGACCGGCAACCCGACCGAGAGGAAGAAGTGGTCGGACCTCCCGAGTCCGTCGCCCTGGATGAAAAAGGAGACTTCACTCCGGCAGCGCGGGGGTTTGCCCGTAAGGTCGGTTGTTCGCCCGAGGAACTGAAACTGGTCGAGACCGACCGAGGACGTTACCTGGCGTCCCGGCAGCGCATCGCCGGTCTGGCGGTCCCGAAGGTCCTGACGGAAGGCTTGACTGAGGTGATCACTTCCATCCCTTGGCCCAAAAGCATGTATTGGGGAGAGAGCCGCTTCCGTTTCGCCCGTCCCATCCGCTGGCTCGTCCTGCTCTGGAACGATCAGGTCCTCTCCTACGAGTTGGAGGGGGTCGCGTCCGGGCGCGTCAGTCGGGGGCATCGATTCCTGGCGAGCAAGGTCGATATCGACCAAGCGGGCGGATACGGCGAAGCCCTCCGCAAAGCCTATGTCATCGTCGACCCTGCCGAAAGAAGAGGCATCATCGAGCGCCAGCTTTCCGAGAGGGCCGGAAACGGCTTGAAAGTTCTGCCCGACCAAGAGCTGCTGGCGACGGTTGTTCACCTCAACGAGTTTCCGGGTGTGGTTCGGGGCGATTTCAAGTCCGACTTCCTCGAGATCCCGCAGGAAGTGCTTCTCACGGTAATGCGCCATCACCAGAAGTACTTCGGGGTGGTCGACGGCCAAGGCCGTCTGCAGGCCCACTTCTTGACGGTCATCAATCGGGCCGACGACGACGGTCGGATTCAGCGCGGTCACGAGAAGGTACTGCAGGCGCGCCTCGAAGACGCTGCCTTTTTCTGGCAGAACGATCAGAAGAAATCGCTGCAGGACCGGGTGCCCGAGTTGCAGCGAATGGTCTATCAGAAAGAGCTGGGCACCTATCTGGACAAGGCTCGGCGACTCGAGGCGATCTCTGCGGGACTGGGGGGAGATTCCCATCTATCCCTTGCCGCCCGGCTGGCCAAGACCGACCTGACCACGCAAATGGTCTTCGAGTTCCCCGAGCTGCAGGGTGTGATGGGAGGTCTCTACGCGCGGCGTCAGGGTCACCCCGAGCCGGTTTGGCGCGCCATCTACGAACACTACAAACCGGAATCGATGGAAGATCCCGGTCCCGAGACTTTGACGGGTGCGCTGCTTTCACTCGCCGATCGGATCGACGCCATCGCGGGCTGCTTTCTGATGGGAATCGTTCCCAAGGGTGCGAGGGATCCCTTCGCCCTGCGGCGTCAAGCCCAGGGGATGGTGCGGATCCTGCTCGACCACGGTCTGGATCATCGCCTCGAGGATCTGGTCTCGCTGGCTCTCGAAGTCCTTGACGCACCCGAAGAAAAGCGGCCCAAACTCGAGTCTCGGATCCTCGAATTCCTGCTGGGGCGGGTCAGGTTCGTGTTTCAGCAAAAGGGTTTGACCTTCGATGTTTTGAACGCTGTTCTCCATCGAGGCGCCGGAGTGCTGCACCGGACCTACGAGAAGGGTTTGGCTCTGAGCCGTATCCGGTCTGAAGAGGACTTCGAAGCGCTTGCCAGCTCTTTCAAACGGATCCGCAACATTCTCGCCGGCCAAGAGGTCGATCAGAGCCCTCCCCGTGAGAAAGCCTTCGAGATGGAAGGGGAACGCACCCTCCATGCGGCATGCCTCGCAGTGCGGACCGAATTGGAAGCCGAATTGAAAAGGAACGATTTCGAAGGTGCTCTCAGGCGCATGGCGACCCTTCGGGGCCCCGTCGACCGATTCTTCGACGAGGTATTGGTCATGGCGGAGGAGGAAGAGCTGCGCAAGAATCGACTGCGTTTGCTGAACCAGATTGCGACGATGTTTCTGGAGGTTGCGGATATCTCGGAAATTGTAAGAAAAGACTGATTCTATGCACTTGCCTGCGTGTCCGGTGTCCCGGTGACGGTTTGGCACCGTCCTTGCGACAGCCCGGCGTATGAGAAGCACAGACGCTTTGCAGACGCGGAAGGGTGCAGTTTTGGGAGACGATTCAATGGATTTGAAGAAAGGTGCCAAAATCCCCGATCCCGAGGGGAAGTTGGGGGTCCTGCTGGTGGGCTTGGGGGCGGTGAGTACGACTTTCATCGCCGGAGTCGAGGCGATCAAGAAAGGGCTGGGCAAGCCGGTCGGCTCCCTGACCCAGATGGGGACGATTCGATTGGGAAAACGCACCGAGTCCCGAGTTCCCCGGATCAAGGACTTTGTTCCCCTCAACGATCTGAACGACCTGGTCTTCGGCTGCTGGGATTTATTCGAAGACGACGCTTACTCGGCGGCGGTGACCGCCGGTGTCCTCGAGCAAAGCCTGCTCGAACAACTGAAGCCCGAGCTGGAGGCCATCCGGCCCATGAAGGCCGTCTTCGACTCGCGCTACGTCAAGAAGCTGCACGGCACTCACGTCAAGAGCGGGAAATCGAAATGGGACCTGGCGCAGCAGCTGATCGAAGAAATCCGAGCCTTCGGCGAAGCACAGCAAGCCCGGAGGATGGTCATGATCTGGTGCGGCTCGACCGAGGTATTCATGGCTCGATCGGACGTCCACCAGTCTCTGGAGAAGCTCGAAGCGGGGCTCAAATCGAATCACGACGACATCCCTTCGAGCATGATCTATGCCTATGCAGCATTGAAGTTGGGAATCCCATTCGCCAACGGCGCTCCCAACCTGACCGTCGACATCCCGGCGCTTCACGAGCTGGCGCAAGAGACACAGGCGCCCATCGCCGGAAAAGACTTCAAGACGGGCCAGACCATGATGAAGACCATCGTGGCGCCCGGCTTCAAGGCCCGGCTCCTGGGCCTTTCCGGTTGGTTCTCGACCAACATCCTGGGGAACCGGGACGGGGAAGTACTGGACGATCCCGGATCGTTCAAAACCAAGGAGGAGAGCAAGTTGGGCGTGCTCGACTACATCCTTCAGCCCAAGGTGTACCCCGATCTCTACAGCGAGATCTATCACAAGGTGCGCATCAACTACTATCCGCCCCGCAAGGACAACAAAGAGGGTTGGGACAACATCGACATCTACGGATGGCTCGGCTATCCCATGCAGATCAAGATCGATTTCCTCTGCAGGGACAGCATTTTGGCGGCGCCCCTGGTGCTCGACCTGGCTCTCTTTCTCGACTTGGCCAAGCGGGTGGGCATGCACGGGATTCAGGAGTGGCTCTCCTTTTATTTCAAGAGCCCGATGGCGGCCCCCACGCTCACCCCGGAGCACGACCTCTTCATTCAGCAAACCAAGCTGAAGAACACGCTCCGCTGGCTGAT
>JBFGHF010000213.1:0-6852 GCA_041578355.1 Acidobacteriota bacterium | reverse complement strand
GGTTTACAGCCCGTTGCCTTTAACCACTCGACCACCCCTCCGCATTGGCGATAGGCCGCAACCGGGGCGAATCCGCAGCCCCCGACCGGCCGCATTCCAAGTCGGCCTCTTGCGGCTCGTACCGCGAGGAACTGGAGCTGGCGAAGGGAGTCGAACCCCCAACCTACTGATTACAAATCAGTTGCTCTACCGTTGAGCTACGCCAGCCGAATGGAAGAGAATAACACAAGAAGACAAAGCAACTCAAGAGTCCCTCCGGTGCTGCTCAAAGAGGTGTGGGGTGATCGGCTGGGGAGCCTTCCTTTGGAGTTGCCCAAAGGGCAGAGACAGCTCCAGCCCGCGGGGTGAAGCCTCAGCGGAACCCGGGGATGGGGCCGACTGCGGCTGCCAACCCCGAAAGGGGTGAGACAGCCCTCGACGGGACCTGCTGCAAACCCTTGGGGTTGGGGATTGCCAGACCTCACCGTTCCCAAGGTGACCTTGGCTTACCCCGGGCGGGATCGGCGTCCGCACCGATTCGACAATGCCCCGCGGCGCTTTGCGCAAGGCCCCGGTCGCCGGTCTTCAAGCCGCATCCCCGGGTTTCCGCCTCAGGCCGGGCGAGGCGGACTGTATCTCGGAGTCACTCCTGACCAGAAGGTCGGGATCGCGGAAGGCGAGCACGCGGGCCGAGACCCGAAAGCGCAGCAGAAGGCGGTAGAAATCCCGATCGGAGATTCGACGCCGAGCCCGGATCCGTCGCCGCTTGGACCACATCGCAGGCAACCCTCGCAGGGCGTCCCGATAGGCCCTCGCCAGGGTCAGAAAGAGGAGCGGCCAGGAGACGTTGCGCCTGAAGTTGGCCGCGGCCCCGCGCCCGCTGGCGGCGGCCAGAGAATTCCAGAGCAGCCGATTGGCCGTGAGCAGCGGGTTGAGCAGCAGCAAGGGCAAAGGAAAAGACTTCACCGCCAGCCAGATTCGATTCCGCTCCACCCAGTAGACCTTCTGCTCGGAGTAGTTCCCGCTGGTGGCCGACTGGTGGTGGTGAACCACGGCCCGCGGAGCGTAAAGGCATTTCCATCCCCGCAGCCGAGCCCGTACACCCAGATCGGCATCGTCGGCGTAGGCGAAGAAATCCTCATCGAATCCTCCCACGTCCCGCAACAACTCGCGGCGGTAAAGCGCGGCGCACCCGTCGGGGAAAAACGCCTCTTCCGTCTTGTCGTATTGCCCCCGATCGCGCTCTCCCGTTCCGCGGCCGCGATTCTGACCGTCTGCGTACATCAAGTGCCCGGCTTTGTCGATCAGGTCGTCGCCCAAGAGCAGAATCCGCGAGGCGCACATGCCCACCTTCTCCTTGTGAGAGACGACGGCGGCGAGATTCTCCAACCAGTCGGGCTCGGCGACGGCGTCGTTGTTGATCAGGGCGATCCAATCGCCGCAGGCCTGGCGGATGCCGACGTTGTTGCCCCCGGCGAAACCCAGGTTTCGAGTCTGGCGAATGAGCCGCACCCCCCGCTCTGAGAAGGCCATCGCCACCTCGCAGCTTCGGTCGCTGGAGGCGTTGTCGACCACAAGGATCTCCAGAGGCTGCAACGTCTGACCGACGATCGACTCCAAACACTCCGCCAGGAGGTCGGCACGGTTGTAGTTGGCGATGATCACCGAGACTGTGATGGCTTCTGCCTCCTGGCTCGGGCTTGGCGGTCAAACCGGACAGGTGAAGGGATCCGCTGGTCCCTTCGACATTGTCGGGCCGGTCACGGACCGCCGAATCATACGGTACCGCGATCGCCGGATCGCAGACAAATCCGCGGCACTGCCCTCTCAGCTGTCCGCCTATCGCAGTCCGGATGCTCACCGAACGCCAGCCAAAGCCCGGCGATCCGGTCTCCTGCCGGCCATGTCGAGAGCCTCAGGGCCTTCCGATACCGAAATAAAAGAAACCGAGGTGCCTCATCTCCTCGGGATTGTACTGGTTGCGGCCGTCGAAAATGACCGGAAACTTCAGCAGTTTCTTCATCTTGAGGAAATCGGGATTGCGGAAAAGGTTCCATTCGGTCACCAGCACCAAGGCGTCGGCGCCTTCCAGGGCTTTGTAGTTGCTTCCGGCGAATTCGATCTTGTCTGCGAAGATGCCGCGAGCAGTCTTTCCGGCTTCGGGGTCGTAGGCTTGGATTCGCGCTCCAGCCTTGAGGAGGCGATCGATAATGACCCTCGACGGCGCCTCGCGCATGTCATCGGTCTGGGGTTTGAACGCCAATCCCCAAACAGCAAAGGTCTTGCCTCGCAGAGCAGACTCGAGCTTGCGCGGAGGTTTCGCCGAGAGAAGCCATCGATTGCCGGCTTGCAGGGCCAGACGGGACCGCTGCTCCTCGGGAAGGGAGAGAATGTCCGAATAGACGAGCTTGCGCTTGCTTGGCTTCCCGTCCCCGGGCAATTGGGGCAATTCGGACGTGTAGAAGCTCAGGATTTTTCTGACCAGCACCTCTTTCTGTTGCTGGTTGACTTCACGGACCGCGCTCAGCAATCCCACCGAACAACCGCTCTGACGGCCCGCCTTGATCAGGGCCCGGATGTCCTTGGGAAAACAAGAACCTCCATAGCCGACACCGGGAAAGAGGAATGACCGGCCGATGCGCCGATCCGCCCCGATGCCTTGCCGAACCCAATGCACGTCGGCCTCGAGGTGCTCGCAGAGGTTGGCGATCTCGTTGATGAAGGAGATTCGACAGGCCAGCATGGCATTGGCCGCGTACTTGGTCATTTCCGCGCTCCGCGTGCTCATGATCATGATCGGAGCCCCGGTGCGGGTGAAGGGTGCATAGAGCTCCTTCATGACTTCGGCCGCCTCCGAGTCGTCACTTCCCACAATGACGCGGTCGGGCTTCATGAAGTCTTCGATCGCCGCGCCCTCCTTGAGGAACTCGGGGTTGGAAACCACCTCGAAATCATGGTCCGTCTCGCCGGCCACGGTGTCGCGGACTCTGTCGCTGGTGCCCACGGGAACCGTGCTCTTGGTGACGATGATCTTGTAGCCGTTCATGGCCCGCCCGATATCCCGCGCCACGCTGAGAACAGGACCGAGATCGGTGGCGCCTTCCGCGTCGGAGGGAGTTCCAACGGTGATGAAGACCAAGAGGGACGCCCTCACCGCCTTGTCCAGATCCGTCGTGAACCGGAGCCGACGCTCGCGTCGGTTCCTTTGGATCATCTCCTCGAGGCCCGGCTCGAAGATGGGCACCCTGCCCCTATTGAGAGCGCCGATCTTGACTTCATCCAGATCCATGCAAACCACGTCGTTCCCGGTTTCGGCGAAGCAAGTTCCAGTCACCAGTCCGACGTATCCGGTGCCGATCACGCAGAGTTTCATTCCTCAGTCCTTGAAAACGCCCACTCTATCAGACCGATCCCGACGCCGAAGGCGACCCCGAGTCGCTACCGTCGGCCCGCCTCGACCCGGGCAGCCCTTGGAATCGGTTGGGGACCGCCGAAACTCCGTCAATCCAGGCTCGCCCAGACGGTGACGGTCCCGCCTCGTTTCAATGCCGCTTCCAACCAAGCCATGGGTTGAGAGGCCATCATCACTGAAAAGTAGGCTGCGTTGCGGAGCATCCGTCCGGCGGCGCCAGGTCTTCTACCCCGATTCAAAGCTCGGACTCTGGCCGACATCGGATCCAAGCCGGGAGCCAGGCTGGAAGCCATGGCCGCGGCATTGTCCCGCAACGAGAAGTGGCGCACCCCTCGAATCGTGTAGCCCGCCCGGCCCAGCAAGTGCAGCAGCGAGAAGGTCGTGTAATTGTAGACGTGTCTGGGGCAGTCGAGGCCGTACCAACGGGCGCCGAAAAGCCGAGCCTGCAGGCTGTCGCGGTTGGGAACCTGAACGAAAAGATGTCCGGGGGTCTTCAACAGCTTCTGCAACTTCTTCAGATAGGCGAAGGGTCTCGGAATGTGTTCCAAAGTATGAAACAGCGTGACGATCTGGAAGCTCTCTTCTTTCTGAATCAGGGTCTCTTCGTCGCCCTGGAAGATTCGCCCGGGGGCCGCCTCTCGAGCGAGCGAGATGGCTTCCTGGCTGGAGTCGAGCCCGTAGGCGTCGAAGTCCGCCCGCAGCGCCTGAGCCACGAAGGTGCCGCTTCCGCAACCGATGTCGATGAGTTTCCCCTGCGGAATCGCCGATCGGACGAAGTTCAACTGATCGCGCCTCGCCATCCACTCCCGATAGCGAGCCTCCAGTTTTCCGGTGGAACCCTCGGGCCGCCACCAATAGCCCGTCGGATAGAACTCGTCGAGACGGCCTTCGATATCGCTGTCCTTCTGATAGAGCAGTCCGCAGCTGGCACATCGAAAGAGAACGAACTCCTCGTCGGTCGCACCGAAAAACCGATCCCCTAGCCGGTAGTGCGGCTGCACATGAGGATATTCACAAATCGGACACTCCATCGGCCTACCTGAAAAAGGCTTCAGTTTAGCAAAGCTCCGAGCGCTGCTGACCGCGGCACTCAAAAGAGCCGTTTTCGCAGAAGGAAAAGCAGGTTGCCCCAGCCGTCCTTCCAAGGACGCAGTTTCTTCTCGCCCCGGCGGTTCGAGAAATTGATGGGGATCTCTTTGAAGCCGATTTGTTGGTTGGTGATGGCTTCGATTTTTATTTCCTCCGAGAAGGCCATCCCGTCGCTCTCCAACTCCATCTGCTCCAGGGCCTCCTTGAAAAAGATCCACATCCCCGATTGCGAGTCCCGGACCCAGCGCAGGAAAAGGACGGACATGATCAAGCTCAGGCCGATGTTGCCGACGAAACTGGTCAGAGACATGGCCTTCGAGTTCTGGACGGGGAATCTGGAGGCCGAGACGAATCCGACGTCGGAGTTGAGCAAGGCCTCGATCAGGTAGGAGAGGGAGTCCACAGGATAGGAGTGGTCTCCGTCGAGGGTGACGATCACGTCTCCCTGGGCGTGCATCAGTCCCGTTTTGTAGGCCCGGCCGTAGCCGCGGACCCTCTCTTGGATCACCCGGGCGCCCATGCCTCGAGCGATCTCGGCGGTGCCGTCCGTGGAATCGTTGTCGACCACGATCACCTCGTCGACAAAAGTCGGGATCCGGGCCAGAACCTCTCCGATTCCTTCCTCCTCGTTCAAACAGGGAATGACTACGGTGACCTTGCGCGACTTGTACATTTCAGATGAATCGACTCAAGAGCCTCCGATGAGGTCGGCAAGGAATTGGCGGCTGCGGCGGGCGATATCCCCTTCCGGTTCCAGTCGAAGCGCGAGCTGCCATTGTTCTTTGGCGCGTTCAATGTTGCCTTGCTGATAGTAGAGCACTCCCAGGTTGTGATGGGCCTCGGCGGAATCGGGGAGCTGCCGCACGGCCCGCTGCATGGTTTGGACCGCTTTCTGGTGGTCTCCCAGTTCCTGGTAGCAAGTCGCCAAGTGGCTGAAGGTGGAGAGATCGGGTCCCAGGGCGAGCACCTTTTCCAGGTATCGGGCGCCCGCCGCATAATCGCCTGTTTCCATTTGGCAGGCGCCGGCCCAGAATTGGGAGGGCTGGAACGAGGGCATTTCGGCGGCGGCCTGGGTGAGATACGGGAGCGCGTTTTTGCAGTCATGGGCGTCGATGTAGACCATCGCAACCTTGTGACGGACCAAGGGAGCGACCGGGTGATCGCCGGCTATACTGAGCGTGGTGAGGTAATTGTTCAGGGCCAGCTGGCGCAGTCGGCGCGCCTCTGGCTCCTCTCCGCGATCACGTCGGATCAACCCGATCATCTTGTAGGCATCCCCCAGATTGCTGTAGGCGAACGGATCGTGCGGATAAAGCTCTATCGACCGTTGAATGTTCTCCATCGCCAACCGAGCCACCCGCTCCGCCTCTCTTACGTCGCCCCTTTCGTACAGAAGAGCGGACCTCATCCGGTAGATCGCACCCAAGTTGTTGTAGGGCAAAGCTTCCGCGGGCTTGAGTTCGATGCTGCGCTGGGTCAGCTCAACGGCTCTTCGCCAGTCCTCGTTGTGGGTCAGAGTGCCCAGATTGAGGTTCGCCCGGTACGATCCCGGCGCTTTCTCGTAGGTCGCGTCCCAGAGGGTTCTCTCATCTTTCCAATCGCGGTTGCGGTCGATCGTCATCACCGAAGCCCCGATCACCACCAAGACCAGGACTCCCCAGGTGAGCACTTCCAGGCTCCGCTCGCGCATCAGGTGGCGCACCGCCAATCCGGCCAGCAGCGCAGGACCGACCATCGGCAGATAAAGAAAATGATCCGCCGCCAGCTCGTGGAACGGAATCAGCTGCAGCACCGGCGCCAGGCAGAGGGCGAACCAGGTCATGCCCAGGGTGATCAGCGGGTGTCTGCGGTAGAGGGACGCGGCGAGGCCGAGATAGCCCACCAAGACGAAGACAGCGAGGATCGTGGTCCATTCGGTCAGGCCAGTGGAAACCGGAAAGACGTCTCCCGTGTAATCGGCGATGAGCGGGTAGGGGACAACGGCCAGTCGAAGATAATGCGCGAAGAGCTTGAAGCTGGTGCCCAGGTGGGCGCTCAATGAGCCCCCCCAATAGGCCTCCATCCGGCTCGCCCTGGCGAGGAAAAGGGCGTAGCAAAGGGCCAGGGCAGCCAGAGACAAGGCGACCGCGTACACCAGTGTCTTGGTGCGCCCGATCCAGCCGAAGCGGTTCCTGCTCTGCTTCGAGCCAACGCTCCCGGAAGGCAGGCAAAGGTCAACGAGCAGCATCAGGGCGGGAATCACTATGGCGACTTCCTTGGAGAGCATCCCCAAAACGAACGCCAGCAGCGCAGCCACCGCCAAGCCTTTGCGGCGTTTACGGCGGAAGTCGAGGTAGCAGATCAAACCCAGCACGATGAAGAAAGTGGCCAGC
>JBFGHF010000212.1:0-6853 GCA_041578355.1 Acidobacteriota bacterium | reverse complement strand
CTCGGCGAAGTAGCCGTGAATCAAGCTCACCTCGGCAAAGTCCAGAACCACTTGGGGTGAATTGGGAGCCAATCGGCGCGCCGTCGCCAGATATTGCCAGGCCTGCTCCGCGTCCCCCCTCTTCAAGGCCAGGCCGGAGAGCACGCGCAGCAGCCGAATCGATTCGGATTTGCGGGAAAGCGCCCGGGAAAAAGCTTCTTCCGCCCCCGCCAGGTCGCCGGACGCCATTCTCGAGCGTCCCAGCTCCTCCCACTGTTGGGCGGACGACTGGGGTTCCTGCGCTGCCATGCAGGGCGCGCTCAGAAGAAGCAGCATCAGCGACGCTGCGGCTTTCCTGCTCATGGAGCGCCTCCTTGCTCGAGGGGAGGAGTGCGCGAGGCCTCGAGCCTGCGACGCTCTTGCAGCCGCTTCAGCTCCTGATAACGCTGAAACGCCTCCGCCGCAGCTTCTTCGCGTCCCCGAAGCCTGTAGGCGCGGGCCAGTTGGAAAAAGGAATGGGGTCGGGTCGGATCCAAGCCCGCGGCGACCTCGAGATTGGCCGTCCCCAACAGGGTCTGGTCGAGATCCAGTTGGGCCTTCCCCAGCAGATAATAAGCGTCGGCGTAGGACCGATCGAGAGCGACCACCCGTTGCAGCAGCGGAACCGCCTCCTCCGCACGCCGCAATGAGACCAGCACGAAGGCCTTGTGGTAGAGCGCCCTGGCATGATCGCTCTGGGTGCTCAGCGTGGCCTCGAAGCTCGCCAGAGCATCTTCGAGCCGACCCAGCCTGAGCAAGGAGAGCCCGCTGTAGTACTCCAGCTCGGGGAAGTCCGGTTGCAGCTCGCGAGTCCGCGCGTATGCCGCCAGGGCCTCGTGGAAAGCTCCCTTCTGGGCCTGTACCTGGCCCATCAGGAAGTTCAGTTCCGGAGCCGCGGGACGTTCTTCGAGCAGGACGGTCAATGCCGGCTCGGCAGCACTGCCGTTGCCTTGCTGCACCAGGTCGAAAGCCAGGTTGGCCAAGCTGTTTCGGATGTCTCCGGAGGTTGGCTGGAGTCGGTAGGCCTCGACCATCGGCGCCACCGCACCCGGCAAATCGTTCAACTTCAGGCGAGCCACCGCCAGGTTGAAAGCAATACCCGGCAGCTCGCTTCCCCAGTCGAATCCGCGGGCCAACATCCCTTCGGCGCGATCCAGTTGATCGGACTGGCTGAACAGCCGAGCCAGGCGCTGGAAACCCCGAGCGGCGGCGGCACGATAAAAGGGAATGGTGTTTTCCAGAATGCGGCGACCGCCCTCATCGGGCCCCGGGGCGTCGAGCGACGATGCCTGGATGATGTCTTCGCGAATCCCGCGGTTGAGGGCGCCACGGAGGTGATCCTGGAGACGGTCGGCTTCCATCTCGTTCATTCGGCTCTTGAGATCGGCGGCGATGCGAAGATGACGCTCCGCAGCCGACGGGTCACCCTGGTCGCGCAGCGCCCGGCCCAGAAGATAGTGGGTATTGGAAGCCAGGTAGCCGTTGACGGATGGATCCGGCGAGTGTTCGATCGAGGTCTGCAGATGCTGGATAGCTCGGGCAACCTCCCCCAGCCCGTAGAGCGCGTCTCCCAGGTAGTGATGGGGTTCGGCCTGGTCGGGACGGGCCTGGATCGCCCGTTCCAGAAAAGGCAACGCCTCCTGATATTTTCGTTCTTCGCTCAGAATCAATCCCAAATAGAAATTGGCGAAGTAGCTGTCGGGATTGGATTCCAGCTCCCTGCGGAGCGCCGCCGTCGACTCCTGGAACGCCTCGCGGCCCTTCCAGAGCAACATGCCCTGTCCCAGGAAACGGTGGACGCCCGGGAAGCTCGGATCCAACGCGACGGCGCGTCGAAACTGCTCGACTGCACGCTCCAGCAGCCCGGCCTGTCGATAAGCCTTGCCGAAGAGAATCGCCAGCTGAGGAGATTCGCCCAGCCGGCCTTCCATCTCCTGGAAGACTCGCTGCGCTGCATCGGGCTGATCGAGTTTGAGCAGGGCCAGAGCCAGGGTGTAGGCTACGCTCGCATCTCCCCGATCCACTTGGTAGGAGTCTTGCAACTGGGAAGCGGCCAAAGCGAAGTCTCCCGCCAGGAAGTGAATCTTACCCAGGATGTGACGGGCCTTGGCTTGAAGCGGATTGAGTTCGAGTATCTGGTCGCAAGTCTCGATGCCCCTGTCGTATTGACCCGATCGCAGGTAGACGATCGCCAGTTCGAGAAGCGAAGAAACGGAGGTGAGAGCGGTTCCGGCGGCCTGCCGATGAGCTTGCTCAGCCAAGTCGTATCGACCCAGGGCCGTGTAGATCACACCCAACTGGTTGAGCGCCAGCCCGGCGGCTTCCCGAAACTGGCTCTCCGCCCGGTCGGACTCCCCCAGACGAAGTTGGGCCTCGGCGCCGGCCAAAAGAGTCTCCACTCGATCCTGGGGACCTTCTTGCCCGTAAAGCAGGTATGGGTGCGAGAGAATCAGCGCGAGACAGAGAAGGACTCCCCCCCACCGGAAGCGCAAAGCTTCATCGGCGTCAGATCGCATCACCTTGCCGCCCAAACCCACTTCTCGTCTCCTGCCGCAGTATTCCGCCGGCTTCGATACTTGGTGATGAAAAGCGGCGGCTTGCCGCCGCACTCCAAAATCCCGGGCGCCATCGAGTCCGATAACGCGCCTTCAGAAACGCAGCTCTACAAGGATATCTCTAAAACGGAATCAAGCCGGGACGACATCTGGCATATCGCCCCGGCTTGGAACTGGAGGAAGAGCAGGAACTACCAGATGATCTTGAGCCCGAACTGGATTTCTCGTGCCTCACGCATCGAATTGACCTGGCCGAAGGTGGGATTGTTCACCTGAAAACCAGTCACTCGACCGGTGCTGACGTCGACGTCCTGAGTGAAGCCGAAGCCCAGGTCCACCGATTGGAACTGAGTGTGGTTGAAAGCGTTGAACATCTCCGCGCGGAACTGCAGCGAAGCACCTTCCTGTGTGAACCAGGGAATCCCGGGCACGTTCTTCATGAAAGCGAAATCGAAATTGAGGATTCCAGGACCGCGGACCTGACCTCTCGGGGAATTCCCCAGATCTCCGATGAACTCCGGAGGTGAAAAGGCCGAGGTGTTGAACCACTGGTCGACCGTCTTGGGCCCGCTGGTGTCGCCCGTCCAGTCGGGCCGGTTGGACTGGGTCCCCGTGAAGTTCTGACAGCAGAAGACGCTCTCGGGAACGCCGCTGTTGGCGGTGAAGATCATCGAGGTTTCCCAGTCACCCAGCAGGCCCCGCACCCAACCGTTCTGTCCATTCAAACCCGGGGTGCGGTAAATGAAGTTGGCATTGAACATATGGGGCCGGTCGAAGGACGCCAAAGCCTTGTCGTAACCCGGATTGAACTGGTCGGAAAGGACCTGGTTCGAGACGTCCACGTTGTTGCCGATGGCCAGCAACTTACTCCAGGTGTAGGACATCTGATACGACAATCTGTTGGAGAACCGTTTCACCAGGTAAGCCTGGAAGGAGTGATACCAGCTGTCGGCGCTCCAACTGAAAATCTGAGGACTGTTGCCCGAGCCGACCAGCGGGAAGAGCGGTCGGAACTGCGCGTTGGCGCCGTCGATGTTCCCGCTCAAGACTTCCTGGGCGAAGGCCCGGCGGTTGGCCACCGGAACTTGATTGAGCAAGAGCCGGATCGGGATGTGATGGCTCCGGTTGGCCACATAGGCTACCTCGACCTTGGTGTCTTTCCAGAGCTCCCTCTCCACGCTCAAGTTCCACTGGTAGCTCCCGGGCGTGTTGTGCTCGAGGTCGCGGCCGTTTTGGGCCACACCTTCACCGCCGAAAATCGGGGTGGAATCGGGGATGGAATCCAGGTATCTGGCATTCCCCCAGAAGTTGAAAATATTGAAAGGCGGATTGGAGGCGGAGCTGAGCGTGTCCTTGACATCCTGCCGGTTGAAGAAGATTCCGCCACCTGCCCGAATCGACCAGGTACCGTCTCCGGTGGGATCCCAGGCGATGCCGAGACGAGGCGCGAAATTCGTCTTGTGGTTCTGGACCAGAGAGCGAGGATCCACGTCGATGCCTCGCAAGCCGAAGGGGCAGACGTCGCAACCTTCGGCGAAAATCATGCCGTTGGAAGCGGTTGAACCCTCAGCCGGATCGTAGAGACCCAGGACGAAGTTGCCGAATTGGTCGTTTTCCAGATAGGCGTTGGGAAGCCAGGACCAGCGGACTCCGTAATTGATCGTAAAGGTCGGCTTGACCCGCCAGGTGTCGGCAAAATAGAGTTCGAGGTCTTCCCAGCGGACCAGGGCTCGAATGTTGGTCGAGTTCTCATCCCCTCCCCAGAACGCCGTTCCCCGCAGCAGCCGGTCGGCAATGCCGTTGTTGGTGGTGCCGAGGCTGCCGGGCACGCCATTCCAGCCGGGGTCCGCGCTCAGACCGGAGCCGTCTCCCCAGAAAGCCGGAGAGTAGGCCTGCCCATTGTTCAAGGCGTCCTCGTTCTTGGCGTTGCGGCTGACCAGCACGCCCATGCTGTAGGAGTGGTTGCCCTTGACCCAGGAGAAGTCGTTCTTCCAGATGAAGAGATTCTGCTCGTTCTGCCAGGGCGCCTGATGGGAGAGCGGAAAACCGCCTGTGGGAGTGTTCCACACCGACGCGTGTGCGTGGCCCTCCGGTCCTGGATGAATCTCCGGGATGGCCGAGGTGATGGCGTTGTTGACGCTGTCGCCGGCGCCGCGCGTGATGTCGATTTCATTTCCCGCCCAGGAAAAGCTCAGTTGGTTGACTTTGTTGGAGCCGTAGGTGGCGGTCCACTGGGTCGTCAGACTGCGGCCGGGCTGGTTCCAGTTCGAGTCCACCGCCGGAAAAGGATCGTCTCCCCAAAGCCCTCCCTCGATGAAACTCGGTGAGGAGTTGGCCCAGCTATCCAGCGTCAGGCGTCCCATGATCGAGTGTTGTCCGTTGATCGCCCAGTCCCCCCGGAACTGCTCCTGGCGGGTGTCGATGGGTGTGGAGGGAGCCTCGATCCAGTTGAGGCCCTTGAACCTGGGATCATCCAGGGCAAGGGTCGGGTCCGGATACAACTGGAGAAGGGCCAGTCCACCCGGGCTGAGGCGATCGGCCGGGATCTGATGACCGGGGAAGAAATCACCGGTCAGCGGATCTTTTGGATTCGGGTAACCGCGACTGTTGGGACCGCTGAAATCTCCCTGCTTCTCGAGAAGCGTGGGAACCAGGTGGGATCTGGGCACTCCGCGGCGCTCTTTCCGCCACTCTTGCGACCAAAAGAAAAAGGCCTTGTCTTTGACGATCGGACCGCCGACGGTGTAGCCGAAGTTGTTGTAGACCAGAGGCTGTTTGTCTCGGCCGGCGCTGTTGAGGAAGAAGTCGGTCGCATTCAAGGCCGAGCCCCTGTAGAACTCGTAGATCGTACCGTGGAAGCCATTGGTGCCGCTCTTCGTGACCACGTTGATCTGGGCGCCGGAAGAAGCCGCGGCCGCCGCGTCGTACATGTTCCGCGAAATCTTGAATTCCGCGATCGAGTCGACCGAAGGGTAGGTCAGGATCGTTCGTCCCGACCCCAGATCGACATTGTTGGTGCCGTCGACCAGCCACATGTTGGACGTCGAGGTGCCTCCGCTGAAAGAGATGTCCACACCCGCAAAGAGTCCGGTGTTGCGGGTATTGCTGTTGTTCTGGGCGGATGCTCCGGGTACCAGCAGGCTCAGCTGTACGAAGCTGCGACCGTTCAAGGGCAACTCGACCACCTGCTCTCCCGAGATCAGGTTCGCAATCTCGGAGTTGCGCAGTTCGACCTGGGCCACGGAACTGCTCTGGACCTCGATCTGCGTGGAAACGTCGCCGACTTGCAGTATGAGATCGATTTTCCGGTTCGATCGGACGTCCACTTTGATACTTGCGGTCTTGGCCTTGGAGAAACCGGACAATTCCGCTTCGACCGAGTAAACGCCGACGGGGACCTTGGAAAAAAGGTAAAAGCCCTGGTCGTTGCTGATCGTCTTCTTGACCACGTTGGTGCTCTCGTTGGTAAGCGTGATGTCCGCCCCCGGGATGAGCCCCCCCGACTGATCCTTTACCACTCCGCTAATAGTCCCGTCGGTCTGCGCCAGCACAGATCCGATGAGCAGCGAAAAGAGAAGTGCACAAATTTTGAAGTTTTTCACCTGGTACCCCCGGCGACGCAATGGCCAGAATCAACACCAAAGATCACTTGAAACAAAACTCTACCGATTCCAGGGTTACCGATTAGAACAACCGACCGCCCCGCCTGTAAATTGGACTTTGGTTGTACAGGCGGCCGAATTCGGACCGTTCGTAGGGGGGTTCGAGCCCTCCTTCCGAGCAAACGGAGGTTCGGCGAGGGGAAGTCAAACCAATGCCCGTGAAATGGCTTTCAGCAGGCTGTCGGCGTCGAAGGGTTTGTAGAGAATGTCGATCACGTCGTCCGCTTCCCGAAGTTCCTCGAGGTCGCGAATCGGGAAGGCGGTGATGAAAATGGTGGGCAGTCCACGGCGTTCCGAGCGTAGGCGCCGTCGCAACTCGACACCCCCCATCTTGGGCATCGAAACGTCCAGCACCAGACACTCGCGACCCCCGCTCCGCTTCGTCTTCAGGAATTCGAGGGGGTCGGCGAAAGTCTCGACATTCCAACCCGCCGAGGAGACCAGTCGAGCCAGCGCCCTGCACAGGGATCGATCGTCGTCAACGATGAAGATATTGGCCTGGTCCATCAATACAGTCTCCAACTCGCGCCGAGCCCAGTACTTAGCAGGTCGGATGCGAATCTGTAAATCGGACCTTCTGCTTATCCCTCCTCGCGTTTGGGCGTCGCCTGTCGTCGG
>JBFGHF010000211.1:0-6870 GCA_041578355.1 Acidobacteriota bacterium | reverse complement strand
GCGACCGAGATGGCCGGCCCGAAGGACGGCGTTCGCATACTCGGAACTCGATAATTCAAATGTACTTGCTGGCGATCGACACGGCGACCAACAGCGGGGGAGTCGCTCTGGCCCGCAACGAAGAGGTCATCGGGGTGGTGATGCTCAAGACTCCTTTGCGCTATTCCGACAACCTGATCCCCATGATCGACTTCCTGCTGCACCACAGCGGCGTCGCCCTCAGCGATCTGGGAGCGCTGGCTGTCGCCAACGGCCCCGGTTCATTCACCGGCTTGAGGATCGGCCTGGCCACGGTGAAGGCGCTGGGTCAGGCCCTGAAGATCCCGGCCGTGCCGATCAGTACGCTCGAGGCCCTGGCCTGGCGGTTTTCCAGCGACGGCCAACCTGTCGCGGTGATGATCGATGCACGCCGTCAACAGGTCTTCGCCGCGGCCTACGGATTCGCCGCCGGCAGGCCCCTGGTCGAGGCCGGGCCGGTGGTCGCGAGGCCCGAGAAGTGGCTCACAAGTTTGCCCGCCCGACCCTACCGTTTCGCGGGTGACGGTTCCAGTCTCTACCGAAACGCCATCCAGGGAGTCCGTCCCGAGGCTCGGGTGCTGGAAGCGGACAACCAGATCCTGGATCCACTCTGCCGGCTGGGATTCCGTCTTTTCGGGGAGGGTAAGGCGGTCAGCGTGGATCGCTTGGAAGCCAACTACGTCCGACCCTCCGATGCCGAACTGGGACTGGCGGCCTCATGACGGTACGGGAGTCCAAACAGCTCCGCGACCCCCGTTTTGCCGGGATGCCTCGAGAGGCCCGGCCTGGCGACGCCGAAGAGGTCCGCCGTCTGGCTTCGGCTTCGGGTCTGACTCCCTGGGCCTCGGAAACCTACCGAAAATACGCCCTCGACGGGCGCGGCGCCTTCCAGGTCATCGAAGATGCCACCAGCGGCCGGCTGGTCGCCTACTGCCTTCTGCGCGGAAGCCTCCCCGAACTCGAATTGCTCCAGGTGGCCGTGGCTCCCTCGGTCCGACGCCGACAGCTGGGCTCCCGGCTGCTGCGCGCCTGCCTCGACCCTGTCCGTCGAGAGGGTTTCACGGAGTGTTTTCTCGAGGTGCGGTCCGCAGCGACGGCGGCTGGCGCCCTCTACCGTTCGCTCGGCTTCCGGGAAATCGGACGGCGGGCGGGATACTACTCGAATCCAAGGGATGACGCGATCCTGATGGCCAAACGGCTCGACGCCCCGCGGAAAGCGCGATCATGACGGGCGCCGCCGAAGCCCTTCTGATCGCCGCGCTCTTCGGAGTCCTCTTTCTGGGAGCGGTCGACAATCAGCTTCTGATCCCGATTCTGCCCAAGATAAGCCGAGATCTGGAGATCCCGGTCCAGACGGTCTCTCGACTCTTCAGCATCTACGCTCTGAGCGCCGCCTTCTTCAATCTGATCCTGGGGCCGCTGACCGACCGCTATGGCAGGGTCCCGTTTCTGCGTGTGGGATTGGTGGCCTTCGTGTTGTTGGGGCTGGCTGCTGCCTACAGCCGCAGCTACGCCGACCTGATCGGGATCCGAGCCCTGGCAGGCATCGCCGCCGGTTTGCTGTCGACTTGCACGGCGGGTCTGGTCGGAGACTATTTCCCGTACCGTCGAAGGGGCAGGGTGATGGGCATCGTTTTGATGTCCTATTTCGCCGCGCTCATCCTGGGACTGCCGTTGGGTGCATGGGTCGCCGAACAGTGGGAATGGCGGGCGGTCTTCCTCTGCACCGCCGGTTTGGCTGGTATTCTGCTTCTGCCCAGCCTGCTCGTGTTCCCTGCCGAAAGGCCCAAGGAGAGGGCGCAGCGGCGCGCCTGGCGCAACTATGTCTCTTTTTTGCGGGGCCGGGCCACACGGTCGGGAATCGCCGCATCCTTCCTGATTTCCGGAGCGACTCTGGCGCTGCTCACTTTCATCTCAGCCCATCTGGATGCCTCCTTCGGGGTGTCGGCGGTCCAGATATCGTGGCTCTTCATCGTTTCGGGAGTGGGAGCGCTGATCGCCAGTCCCGTGGCGGGCTGGCTGAGCGACAGTCTGGGAAAGCGCCGCGTCTTTCTGGCAGGCAACACCCTGTTGGTTTTTCCTCTTCTGGTCTTACACCGGATTCCCTGGGGTGTCGGCCTGGGTTTGGTGTTTCTTTCCATCAGCCTCCTGGTGGCGGCGCGCCAGACCGCGCTGCAGACGATTCAGACCGAACTCATCCCCGGTCACCAACGGGGAGCCTTCCTCAGCCTCCGCAACGGCGCTTCCCAGTTGGGGATCTCCTTCGCCGTTTTCGCGGCGGGTTTTTTGTTTTCTTCCTACGGATACGCCGGCGTCACGGCTCTGGCCGCGGTCCTCACTCTCGCCGCAAGCCTGCTGGTGTTCGCGGCCCTGCCGGAGGAGCACTGATCGGAAAACGGGCTCGCCGGTGGAGAATGACCCGGAAGGATGCCTGTCTTGCCGAGTCGACAGGCGGACTCGGCCCGTGTCAGAATCACCGCGGATCTCGATCAGAGAGACTGCTGACATGCCCAGACTCCTTACCGTCCTGGCCCTTGTTTCCGTCGCTTGGCCCTCTCTCTCGGCGCAGATTCCGTCTCCCGAGCAGCAGTTGGGATTCCCGGTAGGCACCGACCGTCGTCTGGCCGACTGGGCCCAAATCGTCGATTACTACGAGACCCTGGACCGCGAGAGCGGACGGATCTCGGTGCAAAACCTGGGACCCAGCACCGAGGGACGGCCCTTTCTGCTGGCGGTGATTTCTCTGCCGCAGACGCTCGAGAAGCTGGAGGAGTATCCGGCGATTCAGCAAAAGCTGGCCGATCCGCGGCTCCTGGAGGGTTCGCCGGAGGCGCTGTTCGCCAGCGGCAAGACCGTCGTGCTGGTGACCTGCGCCATTCATTCCACGGAAGTCGCCTCGGCGCAGATGTCGATGGAATTCGCCTACGACATGGCCTCGGCGGACGATCCCGAGACCCTGGAGATCCTGAGCAACGTGATCTTCCTGCTCGTCCCTTCGCTCAACCCCGACGGCATCGATTTCGTCAATCACTGGTACGCCAAAACGGTGGGCACGCCCGCCGAGGGCTTGAGGCCGCCCGGGCTCTACCACAAGTACGTGGGACACGACAACAATCGAGACTGGTACATGTTCACTCAGCGGGAGACGCGAATCGCCGTCGAGCAGATCCACAACCGCTGGCGACCCCAGATCGTCTACGACATCCATCAAATGGGGTCGCGCGGCGCGCGCATCTTCGTCCCCCCCTTCATCGACCCGGTCGATCCCAACGTCGATCCGATTCTGCAGGCGGGCATTGTCGATTTGGGAGGGGCCATGTTCTCCGCGCTGATCGGAGCGGGCAGGGAAGGGGTCGTCACCAACGCGATTTACGACGCCTACACCCCGGCCAGGGCCTACCAGCACTATCACGCCGGGGTCCGGATTCTCTCGGAGTCGGCCAGTGTCCGGCTTGCCTCTCCGATTACGGTGTCGCCGCAACAATTGGGCCAGGGCCGCAACTACCACGCCTCGAAGGCCAGCTGGAATTTCCCCCGGCCTTGGCGGGGCGGGGAGTGGCGTCTGCGCGACATCGTCGACGATCAGAAGATCGCGCTCAAGGCCTTGCTGCTGCACGCGGCGCGCTACCGGCGCCATTGGCTTCGCAATTTTCATCGGGTCGGCCTCAACACCCTGAATCGGGTTTCGCCGAACGCATTCGTGATCCCGCCTCTCGATCGACAACCGGATCCCGCGGCCACGCTCGACTTGCTCGAGGTGCTCCATTTCGGCGACGTAGAACTGAAGACGGCTTCCACCGAGTTCGCCGCCGGAGCGATTGCCTGCGTTTCCGCCCCTCGCTGTCGCCCCCGCCCCGAAACCTTTCCAGAGGGCTCGTTTTTGATAGCAATGGAGCAGCCTTACAGTTCATTCGCCAAGACCATGCTCGAAGTTCAGGAGTACCCCGAATTGCGGGAGTATCCGGGGGGCCCGCTGAAGCGGCCCTACGATGTCACGGCCCAGACTTTGGGGATTCAGATGGGAGTGGAGACCTATCAAATCGATGGTGATCTCACGGTGCAAAGCGAGCTCTTGGCAGCGCCTCCCCGGCCCGCCGGGCGTGTCGAGGGGGAAGGGAAGTACTGGCTTTTTTCCCATACCAACAACGCCTTCGCCCCGCTGGCAAACCGCTTTCTGGCCGAAGGACTTCCCGTGTACTGGGCGCCCAACGGATTTCGGGTCGAGGGCGAGAGCTTCCCGGTGGGCACCCTGATGGCCCGGGGCAACGATGCCGCCGCGTCCAAGCTGGACGAGTTGGTCGCCGACCTTCCGGTCGTGGTTTGGCGGTTCTCCAAGTGGCCGCAGCTGGCATGGCAGCGAATCCGAGCACCGGCCATCGGGCTCTACAAGAGCAGTGCCGGCGCCATGGACGAAGGCTGGACGCGCTGGATCCTCGAACAGCACGATTTCCCTTACGAAAGTCTGACAGCCGGCCGCATTCGGGCAGGAACCCTCTCCGACCTCGATGTAATCGTCTTCGCGCACGAGTCTCCCCGGCAGATCAAAGAGGGGCTGGGCGAACCCTATCCGGACGAGTTTCGAGGTGGAATCGGCGGGGAGGGCCTCGTTGAGCTGGAGAAGTTCGCTCGCGCCGGCGGCATGCTCCTGTTCCTGGGCGATTCGGTGGATCTGGCGCTCTCCTCTTGGGATCTGAAAGCCAGCAACGCAATCCAAGGCCTTTCGCCGCAGGATTTCTACATCCCGGGATCCTTCCTGCGCGTCAAGGTCCACGACCGCCACCCCATCGGCTACGGCATGGGACCCGAGGCCTCCGTCATGTTTCTGCGCGGCGCGGCCTTCGACGTCGAGCGCGGTATCAACGTGGCCCGTTACGACGGCGAACCGCTGCTGCTCAGCGGCTGGGCCGACGGCCTCGAGCGCTTGCGCGGAAAAAGCGCCCTGGCCGAGATCCCGCTGGGGAAGGGCAGCGTGGTCCTGATCGGCTTCCGCACCCAGTTTCGCGCCCAAGCGCGGGCGACCTACAAGTTTCTCTTCAACAGCCTCTATTACTCCACCATCTCCCGCTAGTGTCCTGATTCGGAAAAATTTTGAACCGTGTTCCGCCTATAATGGGGACATGCGAGTCGCCGAGTTCTGGAAGATCGTTCTCCTCAGCAGCTTCATCTCGGCGGGATTGGTGCTCTTTTTTCTGCGTTGGCCTTATCCCGAGCCGATCGAGGCCGAGACAGGTCCCGCAGCCACGCTGCCCGACCGCGGACTGACCCAGGACGAGGTCATCAACATCAGCGTCTATGAGGAGCTGACCCGGGGTGTCGTCAACATCACCAGTACCACCCTCGAATACACCTGGTTTTTCGAGGCGATCCCCCGCCAGGGCGTGGGCAGCGGCTTCATTCTCGATCGCAAAGGTCACATAGCGACCAATTTCCACGTGATCGAGGGCGCCCGCCAGCTGGAAGTGACCCTCTGGGACGAGTCGGTTGTGGAGGCCGAGATCGTGGGGCAGGATCCGGTCAACGATCTGGCGGTGCTCAAGATCGACTGTCCCGAGGAGGGGTGTCATCCGGTGGCGCTGAGCACCAGCGGCGACCTCAAAGTAGGGCAGAAAGTCCTGGCCATCGGCAACCCGTTCGGTTTGCGCAGGACGCTGACGACCGGCATCATCTCCTCGTTGGGCCGCAGCCTGCGCACCGACTACGGGTACGTCGACGACGTGATTCAGACCGACGCCGCCATCAACCCCGGCAACAGCGGCGGCCCCCTGCTCAACACGCGAGGCGAAGTCATCGGCGTCAACACCGCCATCTTCTCCCGCTCGGGCGACAGCGCCGGGATCGGCTTCGCCGTGCCGGTGGCCACCCTTTCCAGGGTCTTACCCGATCTGTTGGAGCACGGGGTGGTACTTCGTCCCTGGCTGGGTGTGCAGGGACGCCCCCTCGGCCCTCGTTTGGCGCGTCTGCTTCAAACGCCGGTGGCGGAAGGCATTCTTGTGGAACGGGTCGAAGCGGGGAGTTCCGCCGACCGGGCCGGCCTGCAGGGTGGCCGAAGGGCGGTCTTCGTGGGGAACGCCCGCCTGCTGATCGGCGGCGATATCCTGGTCGAAATGGCCGGCAAGCCCGTCGCCTCCGACGCGGACCTGATCCGGATCCTGGAAGACAAACGGCCTGGAGAATCGATTCAAATCGCCTATTATCGCGGCGATCGCCGAATCGAAGCCCGAATGGAACTGGTGGGACGCGAGGGAAGCCGGCGATTTCGTTTCTAGGGGAAGAAAACGAAGCCGAATTTGCGTTCACCCTGCAGAATTGGAAATAGATCTTTCCATAGGGTTTTAATGATAGATACCTCAGAGCGTTTCTAGACTGTTCTCCCGCTCTGACGGCGGCTCCCTTTCGTGTTTTTTCAGACTCGCACGTTATAGTAGGTGAATGCCACGAGAGAGGAGCAATGAGCAATGATCAACAAAGTGATTTTAGTCGGTCGTCTGGGCCGTGACCCGGAGTTGCGCTACACGCACTCGGGAACCCCGGTGGCCAATTTTTCGGTGGCTACTGACGAGCGTTGGACCAAGGAAGGCGAAACGCAGACGCGCACCGAATGGCACAACATCGTCGCCTGGAGTCGCCTCGGCGAGATCTGCAACGAATACCTCCGCAAGGGAAAGTTGGTTTACATCGAGGGTCGAATCCAGACACGGGAATGGGAGGACCGCGACGGCAACAAGCGCCGCACCACCGAAGTCGTCGCCAGCGAGATGAAGATGCTGAGCGGCCGGGGCGACGGCGATATGGGCGCGGGCGCTCCTCAGGAGCCGGTCGCCGTCGGAGAAGCGGCCACCCCCATGGAGAGCG
>JBFGHF010000210.1:0-6888 GCA_041578355.1 Acidobacteriota bacterium | reverse complement strand
GGGATCACCTCGTCGGACAAGCGACTGCCGCCGTGCCCCTTGCCGTGTTGAGCGTCGGCCTTGTCGGAATAGGCCTCCGTCTTCTCGCCGGTCTTCTTGTCGTCCGCGGCATCTTCCCCTGCTTTGATCTTCGATTCGCTCCCCGTCCGAGTAGGGGAGGCTCCGGCCGCTACCTCTGTCGCCGAGCCGGCCACCAGAGCGAACGTCAGCAGGGCCGCCGAGAAGGACGAGCGCAACCGACACGACGCCCGTCCCAAGTCTCGTGGAGAAGCCGGCCGCGGAGAGCCGTCAGGGGAAGGCGATACTGGATTGACATTCAGCCCGAAAGTCACCGAAGCGGAACCTCTCGTTCCCACAGAACCAAATGACCGTCGACGACGGCTTCAGCCACTTCGCGGGGGCTCATTCCGTAGTCGAATCCGACCGACTGGATCTCGTGGATCAGGTTGACGGGAACCATGGCCGCTTTGATCTGGATGCGCACCGTGTAGGGGCCTTTGCTTCCTTGCAGGGCTTTCTTGCTCACGCGGTAGCGGGCCCACTTGGTGTCGAGCGGCGCGATTGTCTGACGATGTTTCCGGGCCCCGGCCGGACGGCCCGTCAGGACCGTCGAGCTGGTTGAGGGGCGGAGAAAGGGAAGGGGATCGGGCGAGTAGTTGACCGCCAGGACCTGTTCTCTTTCTCCTCCGCGCACCATGCGGGTGATGAAGCGCGATTGCAGACTGAACAGCTGACGGTCGAGGGGCAATTCTCCGTTGTGCACGTAGAGCGAATGGCTGTCTCGGAGGTCGCCGTTGGGATCGAGGTCTCCGGATTCGAAAACCACTTTGTCGTCGGCATCGGTCACCGTGACGTAGAGCCAGACCACTCGCTCGGCGTCGAAACCGGTGGGCACGTTATGACCGTCGGTGCCGTTTCGAAAGGCCACCTTGAAATCGATTCCATCCGGTTCCGACTTGCCAACCGCGACGTCTCCCAGCTGGTACCCCGCCCGCAGGACCTGCAAGCGCTGCCGGCCGATCTCGTCCAAAAGCTCCAGGTTGTCGGCCAGAATCTCGCGAGCTTCATAACGGTCGTCGGCCGAGGTCCAACGGGGCGGGAACTGGTATCCCTCGGGAACCTGAGCTTCGAATTCATCGGCGCCCCAGCCGGCTTTGTAGTCGAAGGTCAGCCACTCCCGAATCGTGGCCAGCCGCGCCGCCTCCACATTGTGGGGGAAGATCCCGGGGTGCAGAATCGAGTAATCCGGGCCCGCGAACATGTGGTTGGTGCGTTTTCGCGGGGCCGTCTTGATGCCCCCCACCACGGCTGCATGTTCGGTGGCGTATCCCGAGTCGACGCCCGGCTCGACGCCCATATGGCAGTCCTGGCAGCTCACTCCCCGCTTGGCGGCGGGAGAGGTCTTGTATTCGCTGAAGGCTTCTTCGAGGCGAAATCCGTTCACCAGGTTGACGTCGTGACAGGTGCCGCAAAAGGCGGAACTGGTGAGCTGGGGAAGTTGATAGACGTCGGAGTGGATGGCCCTGCCGCTTTTCCGCTCGGGATCGATGTTGGTGCCGTATGCTCCGCTTTCGATCACTTCTTTGAGGATCTTGCTGTCTTTGCTGGGGCCGTAGACGGGATCGAATATGCCGCCCTCCACGATGGCCAATCTGCCGCTCAACTTGCCGTAAGCCTGATCGAGGCGATGGCAGGCGATGCAGGTGATTCCTTCCCGAGAGGTCGGATGCCGGTCGATGTTCGACATGAACTCCGGTTCTTCGAGATTCATGCCGACCGGTGTGTGGCAGCGGATACAGAAGTCTCCGTTGGTGCCGTTGGTCAACTGGAGAATCCGCCCGTGCATGGCGTTGAAGACAGGGCTCATCTGGGCGTAGGCATGGGCAGAGACCGACCACTCCCGGTAATGGTCGGGATGGCAGGTCTTGCAGGTCGTGGCGGAGGGGAATCGGCTCTCCTCGAAGAGCTTCTGATGCAGTTCCTCCGCTTCCTGCTGGGCGGTCAGGCCGGACACGGTCGACGCCGGCACGAAGATCAAAATGACGAAGAGCCGGAACCAGCGATGCAGCGCTTTGCGTTTCGGGTGCGGTGAGAGTTCACTGAAGCATAGAGAGTTCATCACTTCTCCCGGTGATAAGCGAAGCCATTGGCGGCGTTTTTCTTGGAAGAGGACCCTCGCGGCGCGGCCGGACCCAGCTTCTGAAAGAGCTTAGCGAAAACCACCGGCCTCTTCCAAATGGCGTTTTGCAATCGATTCGAGCCGCTCCTGGATGAAGGACTCCGAGAGCCAGCGGCCTCTGACCATGACGCCGACCCGCTTTTGCAGGGTGGCGAGGTCGTCGAGGGGGTTTCCGTGGACCACCATCAAGTCGGCTCGCTGGCCGACCGCGATCTGGCCGAAAGAATCGAGGGCCGCGAAGTGGCGCCCGACGTTGGAGGTGCCGCTTTGAATGATCTGCCAGGGACGGAGGCCCGCTTCCGTCAACTTGGCGATTTCCCGGTGGAGCGAAAAGCCGGGAACGCTGAACAACTGGGGGGCGTCGGTGCCCATCAAGACCGGGACTTTCGCCGTTGCCAGGACCTTGAGCAGGCGCAGTCGGTTGGCGGCGGCTGTTCTGCCGGAGTCCAGGTCGGCCCGTTCCCGACGTTGCTCATAGCCGCGGGTCCAATTGCGGACGATGGGCGGAGGCATGTATCGGAGCTCCGCGTAGTTCTTGAGCTTTTCCAGGTCCGAAACGCCCAGAATCGTTTCCCAAAGCGCCAGCGTAGGCACCACGGAGGCGTCCGCCTCGAGAGTCATCCGGGCGGCTTCCTGTAGTTTTTCGTCCGGAACCGGCCCCTCGAAGCCCTTGAGGTATTCCATGTAGCCGTCCAGATGGTCGATCGTATGCTGCTTCTTCTGCAGCGCGTGTGCCAGACCTACGTCGGCGGGAATGTGGCCGGAGAAGCGGATTCCGACTTCGTCGGCCGTTTGAGCCATGGCGTCGTATTCTTCCAGCGTCAGGCCCGGATGGATCTTGAGAAGATCCCAGCCTTCCGCCTTCTGCGCGCGCACCTTGTCGACGGCCTCTTGGGGCGAATTGATCGAGTTGCCGTTGAAGCTGGGTCCCGCCAGGTAGAGCGTCGGTGAAATGATCTCCCCTCGATTCGCTTTTTCGCGAAGTTGGAGCTGGCCGGGTGCGCCCAACATCCCTCGAACCGTGGTGATTCCGTTGGCCACGTAGAGGAAAAGAACGTCCTCGATGTACTGCGGATCGGTGTCCACTGGGGGAATGTGCCCGTGCATCTCGGCCAAACCGGGCAAGACGACCGCACCCGGAACCCGGATCACTCGGGCGCTGGATGGCAACGCGATTTCTCGGGCCTTGCCCACAGCGACAATTCGATCCCCTTCGACGACCACTGCTGCAGGGCCTTCCAGCTTCCCCTCGTCGGGATTCAGAACGTGCACTCCGACGATGGCCGTGAAACTCCTCTGGCGATCCTGGCTCATCAACCCGATGCAGAACAGCGCCAGAAGAAGCATTGCGATGCGCAACCTCATGACAGCTCCTTTTCGACTGATTGTCATTGTAGGAGAAATTTCAGGAATGCGACTCTTTTCAGCAAGCGGATCTTCAGGCGTCGACGTTTCAGGTGTCGGCTACAATAAGACCCGGGCGGCAGGTTCCGGCGGCGACAGAGGTATCACCCGATGACTTTTCCCGACAAGATTACAGCCGGTTTCGACTACGACGAGGCTCTCACTTTGCTCAAGATCGCGCAGTCCGCCTACTCGGGACCGGAGAACCAGCCACCTCCCAGCTCTTGCAAAACCCCGGTCCCCGGCCCGCCTGACGATTGGCTCCTGGTTTCCGAAAAGACACCGACGCACACCACGCTGCTCGATAACTTCTGGCAGGTGTGGCAAAACCAGAACAACAAGAAACAATACGTCATCGCGGTTCGCGGTACGGTCGAAACCGGGCGAAGTGTCGCCGAGGATGCCATTCTGCCCCTGGTGAAGGCGCGCTGGGCACTGGAATTCGATCTCTTCGGCTTCAAAATCGATTTTCCCTTCCACCTCGTCCGCGACGAAGGCGACAGCCCGGTGGAGGCCGGGGTGCATGGCGGTTTCGCCCTGGGCATGTTGCTGATGCTCTTCACCACCGATGCGCCGCTCTTTTCCACTCTGTCCTCTTTTGGAAGCGACGACGAGGTCTACATCACTGGGCACAGCCAGGGAGCCTCGGTGGCCTTGCTGATCACTTCCCTGGTGCTTCACTCGAAGAAGTTTTTCAACAGACCGTCCTACAAGACCTATGTCTACGCTCCCGCCAAACCCGGAAACGACCATTACTCCTACGACCTCGATCAGATCGCGTCGGCGCGGGGCTTTTGCTACAGCATTGTGAACAGCCAGGATTGGGTGCCTCAGATTCCGCTCACATTGGAGGGCCCGAAAACCCTCAACCGACCCAATCCGCTCCTCCAATTCGACGGCCGACCGGAGTCGGACATCCCGGCAGTGGTTCAGAGAATCATCACCGACTTGGAGGGCGTCCGCAGCAATATCTTCGGGAAGATCGAGGATGAGCTGCAGCGGCTGATTGAGGAAGTGGAGCAGCATCTGCACTTGGCGAAATTCGGTGTGGCAGCGAAAGAACTGACCGACCATCCGGCTGCCCCCGAGACCGTTGTTGGTAAAGGCCCGATGGCGGGGTTGCTCGGCCAGATCCGCAATGCACTCCTGCCTTCCCTCAACTACGCCAAGGCGGGTGCCGTGGTGCCTGTGTTCGGAGAACCCGGACCCAACCCCGACGACCCGACCGACTCATTTTGGCAGCATCATCTGTGCAATTACGTTCAATACCTGGAGCGGGACTACGGGCCGTCTGCGGGCTGATCGGCTGGCGGGCTAGCGGTAAAAACCGTTGAAGCTCCCGTCGGGCAGCCGTATAATCCACTCATCCCAGCGGGAGTCGCGCTTTTCATCCGCTTAAGGAGAAAGCGGGAGCATGCCCCCGCTACTCCAAAGAAGGCCAGTCCCCTACTCGTCGATGCTTCCGTCGTCTCTCGGCAGCGGACGGCGAGGCAGATCGACGAAGTAACCGTTGACCAGATTGACCTCCAGTGCCTCCACGCCAATGGGAAGGTTGCTGCTGGCCGTCACCGTCCCTTCGCCTTCCACCACAACCGTCAAGCAGGCGATGTCGGCGTGGGGAGGCGGCCAGACGTCGTCGAACAAACCACCCAACAGGCCGACCACCCGTCCCAGCGGTGGAATGCGCAGCTTCCTCTCCGCCCGGATCTCGAGTCCGCTATTGTCCCGACCTGTGAAGAAAAGTTTGACCTCGGCCTCCTCCTGGTGATGCGGATTGACGAATGCATAGCCGCTTTGAACCAGCGGAAAACATCCTCCCGAGCCCTCCCAGGCGGCGAACAGCTTGTACTCCTTCGCGGGCCGTGAGCCGGGCACCATCACATCGCTGGAGCGAGGATGTCGGTCCTGGAAGCTGTAGTGGGTCAGCCGAAGGCTGGAGTCGACGGCACCTTCCAAGACCTCCACCCCGACCCAGGACTCCTTCAGGTTGGCAACCGTGTCGAAGGCCCGGAGCGGCACCCGCAAAGCATGATTGGGGCGAATCCGAATCAATTTCTCGTGGGAAGGCCCGGGGTCTGGGGCTACGTTGATGATTGCGTCCGGCAACCGGTTGGTAACGGCCCGAACGGCCACTACCGAAGTGGTTGTCGAGAGGTTCATGAGGTGGAGTGTCGAGCCGAATGCTCGGTCGACTGTCGAGCTCCCCGACAGCACGACGGGAAAGATCACTGCTTCTCCCGAGTGCTGCTCCCCCGCTCGGATTTCCAAACCCAAGCCCATCATCAGGAACAAAAACAGGAAAATCCAAGCGCGAGTTCTCAACATGAAAAGTGTCTCCTTTCTAGATGCGAAAATTTTCGCACTTATGCTTTGAGAAATCAAGCGGAGATTTGGTTCATTGGTTTTTGGGGTCCGTGGGTCGGTGGGTCTGTGGGGCTGTGGGGCCGTGCAAGACGGAAGACGGAAGACGGAAGACGGAAGACGGAAGACGGAAGACGCAAGCCCCCTACAGACTCGTCACCCCGCCGTCGATGGTGAGCGAGCTGCCGGTGATCCAAGAAGAATCGTCGCTGGCCAGGAAGAGGGCGGCTTTGGCCACGTCGGAGGGTGAACCGAGTCTTCTCAGGGGAGTCCTTCGCCCAGCTTCGGCGACGGCTTGTTCCGGATTCTCGAAGGCGACCGCGGAATCCCAAATGAGGGGTGTGTCCACCGGTCCCGTAGTCAAGACGTTGATTCGGATCGCGGGTCCGTAATCCGCGGCGACCTGTCGAACCAATGCCGGCAGGGCGCCTTTTGAAGCACAGTAGGCGGCGTGACCGGGGACGCCTTTTTCGGATGCGATGGAGCCGTTGACGACGACCGATCCTCCGCCTGAATCCAACAAGGCCGGAATTCCGAAATGAAGCAGGTAGAAAACGGCATCGAGATTGGTGGCCAGCGTGGTTCGCCAAGTCTCGGGGGTCACTTCGGTGACCGTTCCCAGTCCCAGGGTTCCCGCATTGGCGATCAGGATGTCCAGCCGCCCGAACTTTCGGGTCGCCTGCTCGACCAGAGTCCGATTGGTTTCCTGGCCGCCGACGTCGCCGCGGACGAAGTCGGCCTCGCCCCCCGCGTTTGAAATCGCTTTTTCGACCTCTCGCCCTCGCCCGCGATCCCGACCGGAGAGAATCAACTTGGCGCCTTCCCGGGCGAACAACTCGGCGATCGCACGGCCCATTCCGCTGGTGGCTCCAGTGACAATGGCAACTTTCCCGAGCAGTTTCATGACGGACCTTCGAAGCCATGGTATCGGAATCCGGCAAGCT
>JBFGHF010000209.1:0-6948 GCA_041578355.1 Acidobacteriota bacterium | reverse complement strand
GAGGTCACCGGCCCGGACGGACCGAAGAAAGTGGCCAAATCGACGTCGAAGGGGATCTGGCGGAAGAGGCCGGGAAAGGCCAAGGCGGAGGTCAGCCTTCGCTTCTTCTCGTCCTCGTTGGAGTGAAGATAACCGCGCTCGGCGAAGACACGGAACTTCCCGGGCCGCTTGAGGCGCACCTCCACCTCGTAGAATCTGTTCTCCTTGCGCCGCGCCGGGGGTTCGTAACCGAGCAGATAGTAGCGGGAGTTGTGATCGAGTATCGCCGACACAGCCCCCCCCAGATCGTTGCTGTTGGTGAAGGCGAGTCCGTTGGTTTGACGCGAGAGCGAAACGATCGAATCGGCAGGCTCGGAAAGCCCTTTCAGGTCGCGGAAGAACTTTCTCTCGGGCCGGTTGAGCAACATGAAGAACTGCGAGGTTTGAGTCGAGTCTCCGCCCCCGGGCAGGGCTTGCAGACCAGCCGGATCCAGACTGTAGACCCGAATCTGATTGCGGTTGCAGGAACCGATCAGATCGGACAGGTTGCCGTGGTAGTCGAGGACGTCAATTTGACCGACCTGGGCGCGAATACGCCGCTCGGCGCCGAGCCCCGGCCCACCGAAACGCCCCTCGATCTGGTCCATCACCAGATCGCGAAGCTCGTCGCCCTGGTGCATCGCGTAACCGCGTGAAAAGAGAATGAGCGACTTGGTCCCGGCGACATGGCGCAGAGAGCGGACCAAGCTCTGCATCTGCCGGAAGAAAGAGCTGACTTGAAGGTCCACCAGCCTCAAATGCCGGTTGGCCACGCTGACCGCGTCGGCCACGGTCCTTGCCATCAGGTTCTGGGTCGCCGTCGTATCGGTGACCTGGAAGCCCATCGCCAGCCGCTCGGTGAAGAGCGAGGCGATTTCGTTAGCCACCTCCTGGGGACTTCCCAGAGGTCGGATCGGCAGGATTCTCGAGGCGCGCGCGATGGCGGTTTCCAGTTCGCCGGTGTCGTTCGTGAATCGTTGAATGGGCCGGAGCGTGCCGTCGAAAACAAAAAGGCCGATTTGGGCGTTGGGTGGCACTTCGTCCGCCAGCCGGGCCACCGCGCCAAGTGCCCGCTGAAAGTCGGCGAGGCTCATCGAGACGCGGTCCATGACGACGATGTGACGGTCTTCGTAGAACTCCATCTGGGCGGGGGGGAGCGTGTCCAATCCTCGCGCCGTGGCGCCCGCCTTGTCGATCAAGCGGAGGTTGGTGAGCGGCCGCGGCTTGCCGTTCTCGAGAACGGTGAAATCGACCAGTTCCAGATCCGGGACGAACTCGCCTTCGTCGTTCCAGACCATCACGTCCAGAAGGACGCGCCGGGTCTCCACGCGGATCAAGGGATCCTGTCGGGCCGGGGAGATCCCCACCCCTGCTTGGGCTGTGTTGAGGATTCCCAAAAATGCCAGGAGCACAGAAGCGGGCTTCATCGGCGTCCCAATGATAGCAGAGGATTTGGATGGCTCCGGGCGGTGGGTCCGTGGGTCTGCCTCTGGAACACGATTCAAAAATCTGGTCTGTGATTCAATGAATTGGATGAATTCGGGTGGGGGGTTCGTTGCAGGTTGTCCGGCTTGCAACCGGGGAATCCTCGATTGAACGGCGAGAATAACGGGATAGCGGGAAAATCGGGCCGGAAGGTCTGGCCCTTTGGCATGAGGTTTGCTAACATTCGATACTGGGTGATTAACCATCTCAATCCAGCCCAGGGGAGATAGACTCATGGATAGGAAAAACATCTTTGCCTTCGCGGCTCTGTTGCTGTTGCTGGCGGTTTCCGCCGTGGCGCAGACCTCCACCAGCAACATCACCGGGGTCGTTAAGGACGAGAGTGGTGGCGTCCTGCCGGGCGTCGAAGTTGTAGCCACCCGAACCGCCACCGGCGAGAGGCGAAAGGCTATCACCAACGACAGCGGCGTATACCGGGTCAACAACGTGACTCCCGGTGTGTATTCGATCCGGGCGGCACTGGACGGTTTCAAAACGACGGTCAATCGTGATGTCCGTGTTCCCATCGGGGAAACACGTCGGTCAGACCTCATACTGGCCGTGGGCGAGATCACTGAAGAAGTTGTGGTTCAGGCCCAGGCGGAAACGGTCAACACCGAGGAGGGACGGATCAGTCAGCTCGTGGAGAGCGCCGAAATCTCGGAACTTCCCCTCAACGGGCGCAACGCCTATCAGCTGGCGCAATTGGGTCCGGGTGTTTTCCCGACGATGGGTGTGACAGCGCAGGACGCTGGGAGCAACGCGGGCGCCTCTTTTGTTGTCAACGGGCAGCGGCACCGCGGCAACAACTTCCTGATGGACGGCACCGACAACAACTACGTCGGCATCGCCGGTGTGCCCTCCGTGACGCCACAGGTCGACATCATCGAGGAGTTCCAGGTCCAGACCAACAACTTCTCGGCCGAGTTCGGACGCAACGCCGGGGCCATCGTCAACGTGCTGACCAAGTCGGGCACCAACGATATCCACGGCACGGCCTACTGGTTCCACCGCAACGACGCTCTGGACGCCGCCGAGTTCTTCGCTCCCTTCAACCCACAAACCGGAGAGAAGGACAAGGCTCCCTTGCGGCAGCACACCGCGGGCTTCACCATCGGCGGCCCGATCAAGAAGGACAAGACCTTCGCTTTCGGCGGATACGAAGCGTTTCGGGAGTTCAGCGGCGAGCCCGCCCAGTTCACGGTCGAAACGCAGCAACTGCTCGACTTCGTCAACCAGAACCGGGCCGGCAGTCTGGCAGCGATGCTCTTTCAGCGCTTCCCGTTGGTGCCGGCCAACGCCCCCACGACCGGGGAGGATATCGGCAGTCCCCTCCCGGGGCCCGAAACTCTCGGACCGCCCGACGGGATCCCCGATCAGGCGGAATTGAACCTTTTCGGGGCGTCGGCGGCCGAGACCGAGCAGTGGAACGTCCGCGTCGACCACACCTTCAGTGACTCCGACAAGATGTACGCCCGCTTCACGCGCCACCTGGAGGACTTTCCACCCACCATCGTCCGCGCTTCCGTGGACAGCGTGGCGAAGGTGACCGAGCAGGCCGCAACGGTTTCGGAGACCCATGTGTTCAACCCCACGATGGTCAACGAATTTCGAGTGGGCTGGAACGAGCGCGAGCCCAACTTCGATGTGCAGGAAGGGACTTTCGATGTCCCCACCATCGGCATCAGCGGGTTCAGCCCCGACTTCGGCGCCGCCTCCAACATTCCCCAGTTCTTCGCGAGGCATACTTACCAGCTGGCCAATTCGTTCTCGTGGGCCAGAGGTGATCACTCGCTGAAGATGGGCTTCGAGTTCCGCCACGGTCAGGAGAATTCTGACTTCCAGGCCTCGACACGGGGCGTCTACTCCTTCGAAGACATCCTCGACTTCATCGATGACGACCCGGCCAGCCAGAGCAACCTGGTCAACTCGCAGGGAACGCCCGTGGGCACGCCCCGGCATTTCCGGGTCAACGAATGGGCGCTCTACTTCCAGGACGATTGGAAGTTCAGCCCCAACTTGACGCTCAACCTGGGCCTTCGCTACGAAAACTTCCGGCCGCCCTTCGAAAAAGACTCGATTCAAACCAATATTGAATTGGGCCAGGGCGCCGACTTCTTCGACCGTTACGCAAATTCCACGGTGGTGCGACGTTTTCGCGGGCAGGATGATATTTACGCGCCCGACAACAACAACTTCGCGCCGCGAGTCGGCTTTGCCTGGGATCCCACCGGCGAGGGGAAATGGGCCATTCGGGGTGGCTACGGGATCAGCTACAACCGGATCTTCATGAACATCACCTCGAACATCAAGTTCAACTTCCCCACCAACCCGACACCCGACGATCTGCTGGTATTCGGGCAGGTGGTCAACGCCAGCACCAGCAACAACTTGCCCATCCGTTACACCATTCCGTCGATGGTCGACCCGGCCCTGCTGGGGACCGGCGGCGGGGGACGGGTCAATCCCAACTTCCTCGACCCGGACCTGGCCACCACCTACGTCCACTCGATCTTCTTCGGTGTCCAGCACGAGATCTGGAACGACTGGCTGGTGGAAGCCAACTACGTCTCTACGCTGGGACGCAAGCTCTACGCCCAGGAGCATTACAACCGCTTTGCAGGCGATTTGATCGACGGAACTTTGGATACGCGCAACCCGTTGTGGCTGCAGAACGACGACTTCCTGACGGCCTCGATCAACCAGGCCTATCATTCCGGACAGTTCTCGCTCAACAAGCGGTTTCGCGACGGGCTGGGTTTCCGAGCCAACTACACCTGGGCCAAGAACATCGATGACGACACCGATGTGTTCGGGACCACCTCGGAGGATTCGGGCTCGGCTCACATCGAGAACCGGAAGCTGGATCGGGGACTCTCCTCGCTTTCCGTCTTCCATCGGTTCGCGATGAACTGGGTCTGGGATATGCCCTGGTTCAAGCAGGCCGACAACTTCTTCGCCCGCAATGTCCTGGGCGGCTGGCAGGTCAACGGCCTGGTGGCTGTCCAGTCGGGTCTGCCCGCTTCGATCAACGCCGACAGTTCGAGCTTTACCTCGCGCACAGGAGGCGTCAGGCGAGGCGACTTCAACGCCGATGGCCACACTTCAGACCGTCCCGACGCGGCGACCTTCGACCATACCAGCGTGACCGCCTCGGACTCGCGCAGGGGCAGCATCTTTGCTCCCTTCTCGCCCAATCCGAGCAACGCACGGTTGGCGTTTCCACGGCCGGCGGCAGGATTGCCCGGCACTCTGGGGAGGAACACCTTCTTCTACGATGTCTTCAACTCGGTCGACTTTTCCCTCTTCAAGAACTTCCGGACCCCCTGGTTCGGTCAGGAAGATGCGCGCCTGCAGTTCCGGGCCGAGGTCTTCAATCTCTTCAACTGGGTCAACGTCAACCCCTGGGAGGAGAACATTGCCAGCTCGCGTTTTGGGCGCGCCAGCAGCGTCCAGGATGCCCGCGAGCTCCAGTTCGCGCTGAAGTTCATCTTCTAGGGGATCGTTCCCCGAGTTCCGGCCGGGCGTCTTATAATGGACGCCCGGCCTTTTTTGTCTGCGCCGAGGGAGAAGAAGTCGATGAAGTTCTGGTCGTCCTTCGCCTTGTCCATGCTGCTGGTGTCCGGCGGCCTCGGCGCGCAGCAACAAGCCGAAAAACAGCGCCGCCAGGATCGGCAGACCCTCCAGGAAGAGGCCGAAGACTACTACAAGAAATGGCTTGAACAAGACGTCGTCTACATCATCAGCGACGAGGAGAAGGACGTCTTCGGCAAGCTCACGACCGACGACGAACGCGACGCCTTCATCGAGCAGTTCTGGCACCGGCGCGACCCCGACCGCCGCACGGCGGACAACGAGTACCGCGAAGAGCACTACCGGCGAATCGCCTACGTCAACGAGAAGTTCGGCTCGGGCATCCCCGGTTGGAAGACCGACCGGGGCCGCACCTACATCGCTTTCGGCCCGCCCGACATCATCGAGGACCATCCGTCAGGCGGTTGGTACTACCGCAAGCGCCACGAGGGCGGTGGCGCCACCAGCACCTATCCCTTTCAACTTTGGATCTACAACTACATCGAAGGCGTGGGCGACCAGGTCGAAGTCGAGTTCGTCGATCCTTCCTGGTCGGGGGAATACCGCATGGCGCTGGAACCGTGGGAGAAGGACGCCCTGCTCCACGCCGGTTTCATGGGTCCCACCGACCTGGAGTTGGAGGGGGTGCTGCGCAAGACAGACCGCCCCTATTTCAGTCCAGGCAGCCTCCGAAACACCCGGCTCCAGGCCCAACTGGGCATGCGTGCCGTGGATAAGCCGTTCCAGCGACTGGCCCGCTTTTACCAACTTCAAAAGCCCGAACCCATCCACTTCGACGACCTCAAACAAGTCGTTCAGACCGAGATCACCTATCAGCAGTTGCCTTTCCAGGTCGGCTACGAGTTTCTCAACATCGATGTCGACAAGGTCCTGGTTCCGATCACGCTCGAGTTCGAGAACCGCAATATGACCTTCAGCGCAGTCAACGAGGGAGAGGGACTGCGCGGTCAGCTCAACATCTTCGGGATGGTCCAGGGGATCACGGGCCGCATCGTCACCGAGTTCGAAGACACTCTGGTCCTTCAGTTTCCCATCTCGGAACGCGAAATCAGAGTGGGCCGTTCATCGGTCTACCAGAAAGCGATTCTCCTGGAGCCGGGTCGCTACAAACTGACCCTGGCGATCAAGGACGACGGGAGCGGGCATCTGGGCACCACCCAGGTCGGACTGCTGCTGCCGGCCGTGGGAGAAGAGGAATTCAACGCCAGCTCCGTGATCCTGGCGCGGGTGCTGCAGTATCTGGAGCAGGTTCCCGAGACCCTGGCGCCTTTCGTATTGGGCGACTTCAAAGTGATCCCCAACGTGACCCGGTCCTTCAGCAGCGGCGACGACATCGGCGTCTACCTCCAGGTCTACAACCCCGGCTTCGACCAGTCGACGCAACAGCCCGACGTCGAGGTCGAATACCAGATCGCCCGCGAGGGCAAGATCGTCAAGAGCTTCCTCGACCCCAAACAGAATTCGGTCCTCAACTACGGCGACCGCGTAGTGCTGCTGCAAGCCGTCGATCTCGAAGGCCTCCAGCCGGGCGGCTACACGCTCCGGATCAACATACACGACGCTGTTTTGGGCCGGGACCTGTCGCGCGAAGTGGCCTTTTCGGTGACAGGGTAGGCGGGCTTTCCGGGCTCCCGGCCCGGCAGGGAATCGGCTGGGGGGTGGCGCCCGTCTGCCTTGGAGTGCGGAGGCAGAGTGGATACGGAGCTTCCACCCTTCTTTTGACTACCGCACTCCAAGGTTTTCGCCGACCCGCCACGCCCAGCCAAGGCGGGCCGCCCAGCTTTCCCGCCGCTTGCTCACGCGCGCGGCTCAGTGGGCGGTCGCGTTGTAGACGCGTCACCCGAAGCCCCT
>JBFGHF010000208.1:0-6972 GCA_041578355.1 Acidobacteriota bacterium | reverse complement strand
CTGCAGACCCTGCGGATTGCGCCAGAAATCGGCCATCGAGGCTTGGTGGACGCAGGAAATCGTGCAGTAGGGAGCGCACTTCTTCTCGGTGTAGTACTCGCGGCGGATGTCTTCCACCGTGTACTCCTCGAGGGGAATGCCGGGATAGCCCCGCTGCTGCGAGCAGTAATGGACCAATCCGTCTTCGCAGATGTAGAGGTAGCGGGCCCCGGCCCGGCAGCGCCAGTTGTTGGGCTTCCCGACCACCAGGTTTTGTTGAAAATACTGGTTGATCTGGGGGTACCCCTTCTTGCCCAGGTGCTTGAGTTCCTGAAACACCTGCATCTCGCGTTCGCCGAGCGGCTTGAGGCGACCGGATCCGTCGTGAATGACGCCTACGGTACAGGTGAAACCCAGTTCCACGGCCCGTTTGCCGATCGTCAGGGCGTCTTCGGGATTGCGCACGCCCGAGCCCAGCACCGAGTTGATGTTGACCTTGAAATCGGCGCACTCGGCCAGATAGCGCAGCTTCTTGTCGAGCACTTTCAGGCTCTTCATCGAGACCTCGTCCGGCTCGACGTTGTCGATGCTGATCTGCAGGTGTTGCAACCCGGCCCGGTTGAGGGAACGAATCCGCTTCTTCGACATCAGATAGCCGTTGCTGATCAAACCCGCGATCATGCCGCGTTTCCTGCTGTGGGCGATGATCTCCTCCAACCCGGGATGCATCAACGGCTCGCCGCCGCTGATGGTGATGGCCGAAGTACCCAGGTCGGCGAGTTTGTCGAGTCGACGGTTGACCTCTTCGACGGCGACCGGATCGGAGTGATCGTCGAATTCGTTGCAATAGGTGCAGGACAAATTGCAACGACGCATGGGAATGATGTGGGCCAGGATGGGATGGTCCGTGGAAACGACGGCCCGAACAACCAAGGCCCATTCACGGGCCGACGTCTTGAAGTGCTTCCATCTGCGCATCAGTCGGTCTGCGAACCCCCCCCGCCGGTAGTCTCTTTCCCCCAAGAGCCTTGTTTAATCTGCGGATAATAGCAAGTGCCTCGGTCGGGAGTCAATGGTGCAGGGGGTGATGTTTGGGAGTTCACGGTCCCACGCGAATAAGAGAAAGCGAGCCGCGACCGCCCCACAGGTCGGCGGCGACGCCCAAGTGGATTTCGGTCGCCCGGGGGACGAATCGCTCAGTTTCCCGCCGCTTGCGGACGAGAGCGTCGATGGCATCTTATTCGGGTGCCAAGGCGCAGCCCAGCACAGCATCCGCCTCCCGACTGACAAAGCGGCAACTCCGCATCTGGATTCCAAAGGTTGGCGGCGCCGCTCGCGCTTCAGTTTTCCTTCGACCGGACCTTTTCGACGGCTTCCTCCATTTGCGCGTTGAGGCGCTTCCGTTCCTCCACGAGGTCGGTTTCAAGCTGGCGCAACTTCTCGGCGTCCCCTTGCATCGCCGCCTCCCGGATCCGGGACTTGGCGCCGATCTCGGCCTCGGCCAGCTTGGCCTTGTAACGACTGCGAATCTCGGCAATCTCCGCTTTTTGATCTTCGCTCAAGCGAGTCACGGGTTCCTCGGAGGCTCCGAGCTTCTCGAGAGCCAGTTCCAGGGCTGATTTCAGTTCGTCGGGCATGTTGGATAGTTTACAGTCTGCAGTCGGCAGTCTGGAGTCGGGGAGCGCGGGAGCCATTTGTGCTACCTTCCTTCCGAAGGGGGAGATGCCTGTTGAAATGGGCCGCCTGGGCGATCATCGTGTACGGAGTATTGCTTGGCTCGATCGGCGTGGTGGCGGCGCTAGCCTCCGAGAGCGGAAGTCCTGCGCTTGCAGCCATGGTCTTCACTCCTCTGTTCACCTGGTTGGGAGCCCGGATGCTGGTTGATCAGCCGGCCTACGGATTTGCGGCGGGAGCGTTGATCATGCTGCTGGGGCTCTTCAACGGCTACCGCTTCATCGCGACCGGCAACTGGGCCTATGGTACGGTCCTGGTCGCCAGCTTCCTGGTCCTGTTCGCCATCATCGCCGGACTTTTCAGTTCGCTGGAATAGGACGGGCATTCCCCTTAAAGCCCCCCAAACATCCGACCTGGAACATCGAACAGCGTCATCTGGTCGCTGGTTCGTTCCCCAACAGTCTCGGCTGCTGCCGGCCCGCTTCCCATTCAAAGTTCGCGGATCTGTTCGCAGGGCTTGCGCAACACCGCCCCGCTTTGGCTCGGGATCGGCGACAATTCTGAGCCGCCGTCTCGGTGTTGAATTTCCAACCTGTTTGTTGGATGATAAGAACATGACCCGGCGCCGGAACCTTTACTTTCCCATCGAGATCGAGGATCGACGGGAGAAGATGCGTGCGCGCCATCTTCAGGGTTGCTGCTGTTGTCGCGGCTCCAGCGCCAAGGAGCGCAGTCCTGAAGGCTCTGCCTCGAGCCGTCGGCGGTAGACGGCGACAAAAACCGGAAACGAGAGCCCGCGGGATTCGCTCCCGCGGGCTTTTTTTATGGCGCGGCGCAATGAGACAACCAAACCCGCAAGAACACCTTCGCGGCCCCGGCATGCTGAAGCATCGGCCAACCCGGTTGGGCTCGGGATGGGGGACCTCCGATCCCCTGCTGGAACGGGTGGGCAACACCCCCCTGGTCGAATTGCGCAAGCTTGTCGCTTCGCAAACCGTCCGGGTCTTCGCCAAGTGCGAATGGCTCAATCCGGGAGGCTCCGTCAAGGACCGGCCCGCCCTGAGCATGATTCTGGATGGCGAGCGGCGGGGCTTGCTGACTCCCGGCAAGACGATCCTCGACGCCACCAGCGGCAACACGGGCATCGCCTACGCCCTGATCGCGGCCCGGCGCGGCTATGCGGTGGAGTTGGCGATTCCACGTAACACCAGCCGGGAGCGTCTCGAGATCCTGCGCAGCTACGGCGTGGAACTGCTGTTGACCGATCCTTTACAGGGATCCGACGGCGCCATCGAGACTGCCAGAGAGCGCTTCGCCCGCCATCCCGGGCGCTATTTCTACGCGGATCAGTACGGCAACCCCGCCAACTGGCAGGCCCACTATCAGTCGACCGGTCCGGAGATTCTCCGCCAGACCGGGGGCCGGGTCACCCACTTCGTGGCGGGACTGGGAACCACCGGAACATTCACCGGCGTCAGCCGCTTCCTCAAGGAACAGCGTCCCGCGATTCGCTGCATCGGAGTCATTCCCAGCTCGCCGCTGCATGGACTGGAGGGCCTCAAGCACCTTCCCAGTACGTTGCACGTCCCGCCGATCTTCGATGCCACTCTGCTCGAGCAGCGCCTGGAGGTCGAGACGGAAGAAGCGCAGGAGATCGCCAAGCGGCTGGCCGGCGAGGAAGGGCTGTTGGTCGGACCCTCCGGAGGGGCGGCGGTGGCGGCAGCCTTGCGGATTGCCCGAAATCTCGACAATGGCGTGGTCGTCACGTTGCTCCCCGACGGCGGGATGAAGTATTTGTCGCAGATGACTTTGTAAGGAGGCCCCTTGCTGGAGATCGAGTCGGAACAACTGCAGAAAATCAGCAAACACCTCGAGGAGGCCTATCCGGCGGAGGGATGCGGTGTGTTGATGGGGGTTTTTGCTGGCGGCAGAAGGACCGTGGAGCGCGTCGAACCCGTCGGCAACGAGAACATCCGACTGGCGGCTCGCCGCTATTTGATCTCGGCCGACGAGATCCGCAACACCGGCCGGCGGGCCGAGTCGGAGGGACTGGAGATCCTCGGCTTCTATCATTCCCATCCCGACGTAGAGGCGATTCCATCCGATTTCGACCGCCGACATGCCTGGCCCTGGTACTCCTACCTGATCGTATCGGTGCGTGAAGGCCGCCGCAGGGACGAACGTTGTTGGAGGCTCAAAGAGGACCGAACAGGATTCGATGAAGAAGAACTGCAAATCGTGAAGGAGAATCCATGCCCGTAAAAGTATTCATTCCCACCCCTTTGCGCGGTTACACGGGGGACCGGGAGAGCGTCGAACTGCCGGGAGAATCGGTCAAGGAGGTGTTGGCCGAACTGGTTGGGCGCCATCCCGCCCTGCAGAAACATCTCTACGGGGAGAACGGAAAGCTGCGCAACTTCGTCAACGTCTACCTCAACGACGAAGACATCCGTTATTTGAAGCGGGAAGAGACCCCGGTCTCGGACGGGGACAGTCTGAGCATCGTCCCCTCGATCGCGGGAGGAACCATCGAAACCGAAGAGTTTCCGGAATTGAGTCAGCAGGAGGTGCAGCGCTACAGCCGCCACCTGATCATGCCCGAAGTCGGCATGGAAGGTCAGCGGCGACTCAAGAAGGCGGGAGTGCTTTGCATCGGAGCGGGCGGCTTGGGCTCTCCTCTGTCCCTCTACTTGGCCGCCGCGGGAATCGGGCGGCTGGGCCTGGTCGATTTCGACGTCGTCGACTTCAGCAACCTGCAGCGTCAGCTGCTGCATCACACCCCGGACGTGGGGCGCCCCAAGCTCGATTCGGCGCGCGAGAAGCTGAGCGCCATCAACCCCGAGGTGATGATCGAGACGCACGAAACCCGACTCACCTCCGAAAACGCCCTGGAGTTGTTCGCCCGCTATGATGTGATCGCCGACGGCACCGACAACTTCCCCACCCGCTATCTGGTCAACGACGCCTGCGTCCTGTCGGGCAAACCGAATGTTTACGGCAGCATTTTCCGCTTCGAGGGACAGGCATCGGTGTTCGCTACTCCGGGGGGACCGTGCTACCGCTGCCTCTATCCCGAACCGCCCCCTCCGGGGCTGGTTCCGTCCTGCGCCGAGGGAGGAGTGCTGGGGGTCCTTCCGGGATTGGTCGGGGTCATCCAGGCGACCGAAGTGGTCAAGCTGATTCTGGGTCGTGGAGAGACTCTGGCGGGCCGGCTTCTGCTCTTCGACGCGCTGGCCATGCGCTTTCGCGAGTTGAAACTCCGCCGCGATCCCGACTGCCCCGTCTGCGGCGACCAGCCGACCGTCCGTGAACTGATCGACTACGAGCAGTTCTGCGGCATCGGAGCCGAGCCCCGGGCGGAGACCGATGGCGTCCCCGAAATCACGGCCCTGCAACTCAAGCACGAGCTCGACAACGGCAAGGACGTTTTCGTGCTCGACGTGCGCAACCCGCCCGAGATCGAAATCTGCCGCTTGGAGGGCTCGCACGTGATCCCGCTGCCGCAATTGATGGAGCGCGTCAACGAACTCGACAGCGCCCGCGACATCGTGGTCCACTGCAAGTCGGGCGCCCGCAGCGCCGAGGCCATCCGCCAGTTGCAGGCCATCGGCTTCAGCAAACTGCGCAATCTCAAAGGCGGGATCCTGGCCTGGTCGGACGAGGTGGACCCGACCGTGCCGAAGTACTGAAGAGCAGGACAACGGTCTCTGCTGACTTGGTTCATTGGTCCTGTTCGATATTGGTCCTGCCGGCGATTGGACGGTTGCGTCCCTCGCCCAACCCCACCAAAGCGCTTGAGCGCGATTTACTCCTCACCACCGACCCTTGCTCACGCTCCGGTCATCCAGCAATCGGCTTTGTATGGCAGAATCCGGCTAAGGAGAAACCGCCGGCCGGGGGTCTGTGCCGCCTTGCGCCACTGCAGGAGGTGTGAAGCGACTGGACTCCGGATCTCGGCGACTGCCGAAAAAGTCCGCCGGGCGGTGGGCCCGCCGGGCAGGATATCCCAGCGAGGGAACGATGGAGAAGAAAGCGGTCTTTGCGGTGGGGGGCAACTCCCTCATCAAGGACAAGGACCACCAGACCGTGCAGGACCAGTATCGGACCGCCGGAGAGACGGCCGAACATATCGCGGAGATGATCCGGGACGGCTGGGAGGTGGTGATCACTCACGGCACCGGGCCCCAGATCGGTTTCATACTGCGACGCTCGGAGCTGGCCAGCCGGGAACTCCACGAACTTCCGCTCGACGTCTGCGATGCCGATGCCCAGGGAGGCATCGGCTACGCGTTGCAGCAGAACCTCCAGAACGCCCTGCGCCGCATGGGAATTCCCAAGACCGTCGTCACCCTGATCACTCAGACCGAAGTGCGGGCCGACGACCCCGCCTTCGGCAAGCCGAGCAAGGGCATCGGAGAGTTCATGAGCAAGAAGAAAGCCTTGCGCCGCAGGAGGGTCAACGGCTGGGCCGTGGCGGAGGAAGCGGGACGGGGCTGGAGGCGGGTGGTCGCCTCACCCCGGCCTTTGCGCATTGTCGAGATTGAAGCCATCCGGGCGATGTTGGCGTCGGGGATCGTCACCATCGCGGCCGGCGGCGGCGGGATTCCCGTGGCTGCAGACGGGCAAGGGAAACTCCAAGGTGTGGGCGCCGTGATCGACAAGGATCTGACGGCGGCCCTGATGGCGGCCGAAGTGGGGGCCAAGCTTCTCATCATCAGCACCGGCGTCGAGAAGGTGGCGCTGAATTGGGGGAAGCCGGACCAGGAATGGATCGACCGCTTGAGCTTGCAAAAGGTGCGGCAATACCGTGCCGAGGGGGGCCACTTCGCCGCCGAGAGCATGGGCCCCAAGATACAGGCGGTGATCAACTTCCTGGAAGCGGGCGGCGAGCGGGCGATCATCACCAACCCGGAGAACATCTCACGCGCCCTGAGAGGCGAAACCGGAACCCACATCGTGCCCTGAAAACCCTCGCCATCTCGAACGTCGCTCCCGGTACCCGCCCGGGTCGCACTTCGCATCTCGAACATCCCACCCGGACGCTCGCGTTGTTCTCGACTTCGTGAGGTTGTCGCCGGCTGCCAAAGACGAAGCGGGAACGCCCGATGGGGAAAGTGCGAGATGAGAGATGAGAAGTGCGAATCGGTCCCGGTCCTGCCCGGCTCGCACGCCTGGCCGCTCGAGTTGTTGTGGACTTCTCGAGCTGCTAGTGCAGCGGATCATAAGTCTTGAGCCACGGTTCAGCGGCTCTCGCCGCCGGCGGCGTTGTCGCGCTCGCGACGCCTCGCCGGACGACGACGATAACTCGCAGACCCATGG
>JBFGHF010000207.1:0-6982 GCA_041578355.1 Acidobacteriota bacterium | reverse complement strand
TGGTGATGGTGGACCCCGGTATGGGCTGGGCCAATCTGGGAAGCTGCCTGGCCGAGGCCCGGCCCCGGGCTTTCATCGGGATCCCCTTGGCCCAGGCGGCGAGTCTGCTCTTCGGCTGGGGGCGACCAACGGTGCGCCTTCGGGTGACGGTCGGTCGGCCCCGGCTCTGGAGCGGCTTTTCCTATCGGGGCCTGCTTTCGATGGGCGCCTCGGAAACGCTCCCCCTGCCGCCCGAGCCGGAGATGGAAACACCGGCGGCTCTGGTTTTCACCTCCGGCAGCACGGGTGTCCCCAAGGGGGTCGTCTACACGCAGAAGATGTTCGCCGCCCAAGCACGGCTGATGAGGGACCATTTTGGGATCGAGGCCGGCGAGGTAGATCTGGCCACTTTCCCCCTCTTCGCCTTTTTCGATCCGGTCTGGCGTACCACCACCGTGTTCCCGCAGATGGATTTCTCGCGTCCCGGCAAGGCCGATCCCCGGAGGATCATCGGGGCGATTCAAGAGCACCGGGTGACCCACATGTTCGGATCGCCGGCCCTCTTGGAGCGCGTCGTCGAATATGCCGAAGGTCGCCGGGTCAGCCTGCCCAGCCTGCGCAGAGTGCTCTCGGCGGGCGCCCCGGTGCCGCTTCGCCTGATCGAGCGATTCCGCCGGCTGCTCGCACCCGAGGCCGAGCTCTTCACACCCTACGGTGCGACCGAGGCCTTGCCGGTTTGCTCGGTGGGCAGCCGAGAGCTTCTCGAAGAGGACGGCACGGCGCGAGGACTCGGTGTCTGCATCGGCCGCCCGATCGAGGGTGTCGGCCTGGCCTTGATTCGGGTCACCGACGAGCAGATCGCCGAATGGAGCGAGGATCTGCAAGTCGAGGAGGGTCAGGTGGGCGAAATCGTGGTCTGGGGAGACAACGTCTCGGCCAGCTACTTCGCCCGGCCCGAGGCCAACCGCCTCGCCAAGATCGCCGCACCCCAGGGCGAGGTCCGTCATCGAATGGGTGATCTGGGACGGCGCGACGAAAAGGGCCGGATCTGGTTCTGCGGTCGAAAGTCGCAAAGAGTCCGAACAGAGGGGGGAACCCTTTTCACCGTCTGTTGTGAAGGTGTCTTCAATCAGCACCCCTCGGTGCGAAGAAGCGCATTGGTGGGGATCGGCGAAGCACCCCGGCAACGGCCCGTCCTCTGCGTGGAGTTGCTTCCTGCAAAGCGAAAGAGCGACCGAGATCGCCTGAGTCGCGAAATCCTCGACCTGGGAAAGAGCTTTGTTCAAACCCGTCCGATCGACACAATCCTCTTTCACCCTCGCTTCCCGGTCGACGTCAGGCACAACGCCAAGATCTTCCGTGAGAAGCTGGCCGTCTGGGCCGCCCGGAAGATCTCATGAGCAACACCTCGGCAACATCTCCATCGTTGCAGTCGCCGATTCTGGTCACCGGCGGCGGCGGATTCCTGGGAGGCGCCATCGTGCGCCAACTTCTCGAGGCGGGCGTGACCGTGCGCACTTTCTCCCGCTCCCGTTATGAGTGGCTGCAGCGGGCCGGGGTCGAACAGCTTGCCGGGGATCTCGGCGATTCCGAAGCCGTCCGGGCCGCCTGCCAGGGCTGCCGACTGGTTTTCCACGTGGCCGCCAAGGCAGGGATCTGGGGCTCCTTCAAAGACTTTCACGCTGCCAATGTAATCGGGACCCGCAACGTCCTGGACGCTTGCCGTAGCCTGGGCATCTCCGAACTCGTCTATACCAGCTCTCCCAGCGTCATTTTCGACGGCCACGACCAAGAAGGTGTCGACGAGTCGATCGCCTACCCCGACCGTTACCGGGCCCACTATCCGGCAACCAAGGCCGAGGCCGAGAGGCTTGTTTTGGCGGCGAACGGGCCGAAGTTGTCGGTCGTGGCCTTGCGGCCTCATCTGATCTGGGGGCCGCGGGACACCCATATCATCCCGGGTTTGATCGCCCGCGCCAGAAGCGGGGCTTTGCGGCGCATCGGTCGGGCTGACAAACTCGTCGACTTCACATACGTGGACAATGCCGCCCATGCCCACATCCTGGCAGCCCGCCGACTGGCTCCGGGCGCCGGGATTGCTGGCAAGGCTTATTTCATCACCGACGACAATCCCATGCCCCTGTGGTCTTTCGTGAATCGAGTCTTGGAGACGGCAGGGTTGCCGCCGGCCCAAGGGAGCGTCCCCCCCCGTTTGGCCTATGCGGCGGGCGCTTTGTTGGAGGTCCTCTATCGGGCCCTGCGGTTGCGGGGTGAACCGAGGATTACGCGCTTTCTCGTCGAGGAACTATCGACGGCTCACTGGTACGATATCGGCGCGGCCCGGCGCGATCTCGGTTATCAGCCGCCTGTTCAGTTCGAAGAGGGCATGAAGCGCCTGGGAGAATGGCTGCGCACCCTCTGAAGCCGGGCATCCGGCAGGGAAGGCGGCCCGCGGATGCCTGCCGAAGAGAAACCAATCGGGCCCGTTGCGGACAGAGAAGGGAATCAAGCGAATGCATGAGTTGGTCACTTCCCGAGATGTGGAGCAATTCTCCCCCGGGCAAAAGGCGGTCATTTTCAAACACAGCACCCGCTGCCCGATCAGCGCGGCGGCTCATTCCGAAGTCGAAGACTTCGCCGCGAAGCATCCCGAGGTGCCGATCTACCTGGTGAAGGTCATCCAAAGCCGCGAAGCCTCCGACCAAGTCGCCCAGCGCTTCGGCATCCCCCACGAGTCGCCCCAGGTCCTGGTCTTTCGAGAAGGAGATTTGGCCTGGCACGGCTCCCATTACGAAGTGAAGGCGCCCGAACTGGAAAAGTGGATCTAGCCTGTATGTTCTCTGCGGTCTCAATCGTCCCTTGCGGACTCTGACTCGGCTGGGGCTGAATACCCAGGGCCAGGAGAGATCGTCTCAAAACTCCAGACGACGCTCGTCGACCTTTGGAGTGCGGCGGCTTGCCGCCGCTTTGTCATCAAGCTCTGCGTCTTGTCCGCGTTCTCACGAACGCGGCTCTGTCAGGTGGTGCTGGGGCAAAGTTGCGCGTTTTCGAGAGCGAGAGCGCGAGCGAGAATTGTGAGGGCTCCGGCTACCTGAACCGGATCTCTCGGAAGCGGATTCCGCGTAGCCCGGCTCGGGTGCGCCAGGAGGCGATCCCCAGGGGCCGTGAAAGCCGGACTTCGGGACGCACCGAGAACACTCGTCCTGGGGTGTCGACACCGACCATCCCTTCTCCGTCGATCCAGGCCTCGATTCTGGTCGGGGAGACGCGCAGCCGAATCGCGTACCAGCGGCCGTTCTCGAAGACCACGGCGCGAGTGGTCTCGTTTTCCGAAGCGTCCCGTCCATCGATGCTGGAGAGCCCCACCACCGTACCGCCCCAGCCGCCCAGGATCAGAGTGGCATACCCGTCGCCCACGGGAAAGGTGAGACCGCAAAAGAAGTCGTTCCCGCCCAGGCGGGCGGCTTCCAACTCGAGCTCGTAGCCGCTTCGAGGCAGTTCCGGGCCGGTCCAAGTAATGCCGGTCAGATCCTCGCCCCGTTCCAGCAGAATCCACCCTTGCTCGGCTTTCACCGCTCCTTCGCCGCCGAAATTGGTGACGCTCCAGTTGGCCAGCGAGACACCATCGAAGAGGGAGGTCCACCCGGAGTCGGCGGGCTCGCTCGCAGACGAGGTGGTGTCATCGGGTGCGGCGCAAGAAAACAAGGCCGTTGACAAGAAAAGAATGGACAGTCTGAAAATGGCTGCCATCATCGCTCGGGACATTGGAGCGCTCACCGGATTCTCCCTTTACACTGCAGTACCGTAAAGATACGCTACATCGATGATCTCCGGAAGCGGTCACGTTTCGGAAAGCCGCCGTTTTCGGACCTGCCCTGGAATACCCCGCGAATGCCGGGCAAAGGAGGAAGCATGAGGAGGGGGTTTTGGATTCTGCTCGCCTGTCTGTCGATCTGCGCGCCCCTGGGGGCACAGTCGCAATCAAACACGGCTGATCTTTCAGGGGCGGTTCGCGACCAGACGGAGGCTTTGCTGCCGGGGGCCGAGGTAACGGCCCGAAATGTCCAGACGGGCTTTTCCAGAACCGCGGTCAGCGACGACCAGGGAGTCTATCGACTGCCTCTTCTGCCGCCGGGGGAATACGAAGTGCGGGCCGAGTTGCCCGGTTTTGCGACGCAGGTTTATCGGGGGGTGACTCTGACGGTGGGGCAGTACGCCAATCTCGATATCAATCTTCAGGTGGCGGCCCAAGAGACGGAGATCGTGGTTTCCTCCAATGCCTCCATCATCGAGCAGGAAAAGACGGTTCAAGCATCGACCGTCGCTCAGGTGGAAATCCAGAACTTGCCCATCAACGGACGGAACTTCCTGGACTTCACGCTCCTCACCCCGGGGGTGGCGGACAAGAACACGCTGAGCGCTTTCGGAGTTCCGCAAGCGCCCACTTCGGGTTTGTCCTTCGCGGGCCAGGACCAACGCAATACCTACGTCACCATCGACGGGGCCGACAATGTCGATGTCGTCAGCAACACCGTCCGTTCCACGCTCAGTCAGGAAGCGATCCAGGAGTTCCAGATCAGCCGCAACTCCTTCAACGCCGAGTTCGGAAGGGCGCGCGGCGGAGTCATCAACATCGTCAGCAAGTCGGGCACCAACCAATTTCACGGCAGCGGCTTCTTCTTCCTGCGCAACAACACTCTCGACGCCCGAAACCCTTTCGCTTTCGGTCCCGACAAGTCGCCCATCGACCCCCAATTCGAGCGCTTTCAGTGGGGAGGCACGGTGGGAGGCCCGATCGTCACCGACAAGACGTTCTTTTTCGGGAGCTACGAGCGCCTCGACCGCGACGAATCGATCTTCGTGACTTTTCTGGATGACGAGGGGATCTTCCGGGCCACGCCCTCCCAGCTCGAACTCTTCGGCTTCCTTCAATCCACCGGCATCCCCAGTCTGGAATTCCTCTCGGCGGCCTTCGTCCATCCGCAGTTCGGTGCGCTCAACACCCTGGATTCCAACTTCCCGCGGACATTGGAGCTCTTTCGAAGCGAGAGCGGCGTCTTCCCCTTCACGGCCGACTCCGACACCGGCTCCTTCAAGCTGGATCACCGATTCAACGAAAACAACAACTTCTTCGCCCGCTTCAACTTCTCCGATTCCTTCAATGACGGGGTGGAGTTCGGGGCCCTGCAGGGCATCAGCAACGGGTTGAGTTTCGATTCCCGGGATTTCACCTTCGTGGCGGCGGACAACCACATTTTCTCGCCCACCACCCTCAACGATTTCAAGTTCCAGTATTCGCACCGGGAGTTCGCGGTCCCGACCAACGACCCGGTCGGGCCGGAGCTGTTGCTTGACGGAGTGGCGATCTTCGGGCGGGAGTTCAACAATCCGACGGCTTATCAGGCGGACATCTATCAGTTCGTCGACAACTTCACCTTCATCCGCGGCAATCACTCCTTCAAGACCGGTTTCGATCTCGCCATCTTCGATCTGAGCGGATTCGGAGAGGTCTTCCAGGGAGGGCAGTTCCGTTTCGGCGAGGCCATCCCGCTGGCCTCGATCATGGATTCCGTGCTCGGGCCGGGGACGGCTCGAGGTTTGATCACCCAGCTTTCGACACCGGTGGCGGCAGGGGGGCTGGGAGCTCCGCAGTTGGCCGCCAACGTGCTGCAGCCCATCACCCCGGTTCAAAGCTTCAACTTCGGCCTTCCCATCACCTACTTGCAGACCTTCGGCGATCCCAATACGGCGCTGATCTACTCGCAACTGGCCTTTTACTTCCAGGACACCTGGAAGATCCGAGACAACTTCACCCTCAACTGGGGAATCCGCTACGACATCGATTGGCGGGGCGAAACGCTCAACGTGGTCAACCAGGCGCCGCCCTTTCAGTTGGAGCAGGCGGTTGTGAACGATCGCAACAACATCGCGCCCCGAATCGGCTTCGCCTGGGATCCTCTCAACAACCGGAAGACGGTGATCCGTGGAGGGGCCGGGATCTTCTACGGCAATTTCTTCCAGGCGGTGGGTTTCGTGGGAAGGGTCCTCTCCGGCCAACTCTTCCAAGTCTTTCTTCCCGTGACCGGGTTGCCCGGGTTCGAGGCCACCTCGGCGGACATCTTCGGGTTCTTTCTGCAGACGGGCCAGGTCGGAGAGCCGGCGCTCAACGCCTTCAACATCACACCCGGGACGACTCCTTCGGGGATTCTCCCCATGGCCCCGGACGCGGTCAATCCCGTCAGCAACCACTTCAGCTTCGGGATCGAGCAGCAACTGGCGCCCGACTGGTCGCTCGCGCTCGATTATCTGGCCAACAAAGGGACGAGTCTGCTCAGGGGCCGGGACATCAATGTGCGAAAAGTCGGTCCCAACCAATTCGTGCTGCCCGGGCTGGACCCGAGATTCCTGCAAATCGGCATGGTGGAGACCAGCGGCAGCTCGATCTACCACGGTTTCACGGCTTCTCTGCGCAAGCGCTTCAGCCGCAACTTGACGCTGAATACCTCGTACACGTTCGGGAAATCGATAGACGACACCACCGACTTCACCACTCAGACCCAACCGCAGGACCAGACCGACCTGCGGGCGGAGCGGGCTCTCTCGACCTTCGATCAGCGCCATCGATTCGTGCTCAGCGGGGTCTGGCAGAGTCCTGTCAGAATGTCCTCGGGCAACAGCTTTCTGTCCAACCTGGGGGCCGACTGGACGATCGCGCCCATCGTGACCTGGGGTTCCGGGAGGCCTTTCAACGTCTTGTCGGGCTTCGACCGCAACAACGACAGCCATGCCAACACCGACCGGCCGGTGCTGGTGGACGGATCGGCCGTGGGGCGCAACACCGGACTCGGGCCGTCCACTTTCATCACCGACCTGCGCATCGCGCGCCGATTCAATCTGCGCCGCGAGTCCACCTATTTCGAATTCATCCTCGAGGCTTTCAATCTGCTCAACCACACCAATTACTCGGGGGTCAACGCGGCGGTCGGGCAATTGCCCCTCACCA
>JBFGHF010000206.1:0-6982 GCA_041578355.1 Acidobacteriota bacterium | reverse complement strand
TGAGAAACTCCGGTCGAAAGCTCTGCCGCATAAGTTCCAGGACGGCCTCTTTCATCTGTTCGTATCCCTCCCCGTCGAACGAACCCTGGTATTCGAGGATCTTCGTGCTGCCGATGTTCGAGGTCATGATGACGATGCAGTTCTGGAAGTTGACGGTGCGGCCCTGTCCGTCGGTCAGGCGGCCGTCGTCGAGCAGCTGCAGCAAGTTGAAAATGTCGAAGTGGGCTTTCTCGATCTCGTCGAAGAGGATCACCGAGTAGGGACGGCGCCGTACCGCTTCGGTGAGTTGTCCGCCCTCCTCGTATCCCACGTATCCGGGCGGCGCCCCCACCAACCTGGCCACGGTGTGCTTCTCCTGATACTCGGACATGTCGATGCGGATCATGGCCCGCTGGTCGTCGAAAAGATTCTGGGCCAAGGCACGGGCCAACTCTGTCTTGCCCACGCCGGTGGGTCCCAGGAAAATGAAGCTGCCGATGGGACGGTTGGGGTCCTTGAGCCCCGCCCGGGCGCGCAATACCGCTTCGGAGACGGCTTTGACCGCCTCGTCCTGACCGATCACTCTGAGGTGAAGATCCTGTTCGAGATGGAGCAACTTCTCCATCTCCCCTTCCAGGAGCTTGGACACCGGGATTCCGGTCCAGCGGCTCACCACTTCCGCCACATCGTTGTCGCTGACCTCTTCTTTGAGAAGCTGGGACTGAGACTGCTTCTTGCTCAGCGACTGCTCTTCGTCTTTCAACTTGGCTTCCAACTCCGAAAGCCTGCCGTACTTGAGCTGGGCGGCCTTGTTGAGATCGTAGGCCCGTTCGGCTTGCTCGATTTCGATCTTGGTCTGTTCGATCTCTTCGCGCAGCGACCGCAGCTTCTGGACCGTGTCCTTCTCGGCCTGCCACTGCGCCTGCAGGGCGTCCCCCTCCGACTTGAGATCGGCTATCTCCTTCTCCAGTTTGGCGAGTCGGTCCTTGGACGCCTTGTCCTTCTCTTTGCGCAGGGCCTCGCGCTCGATCTCGAGCTGCATGGTCCGGCGCAGGATCTCGTCCAACTCCGAGGGCAGGGAATCGATTTCGGTGCGCAGCTTGGCCGTCGCTTCATCGACCAGGTCGATCGCCTTGTCGGGAAGGAAGCGGTCGGAGATGTAGCGGTTGGAAAGCACCGCCGCCGCCACCAGGGCCGAGTCCTTGATACGGACCCCGTGGTGGACTTCATAGCGCTCCTTGAGCCCGCGCAGAATCGAAATCGTGTCGGCAACGCTGGGTTGGTCGACCAGCACCGGCTGAAAACGGCGCTCCAGCGCGGCATCCTTTTCCACATGTTTTCGATACTCGTCGAGGGTGGTGGCGCCGATGCAGTGAAGCTCGCCCCGCGCCAGCATGGGCTTGAGCAGGTTGCCGGCGTCCATCGCGCCTTCGACTCTACCCGCTCCCACCACGGTGTGCAGTTCGTCGATGAAGAGCACGATCTCGCCGGCCGACTCCTGGACCTCTTTGAGCACCGCCTTGAGGCGTTCCTCGAACTCGCCTCTGTATTTGGCGCCTGCGATCAGCGCCCCCATGTCGAGCGAAACGATGCGCCTGTTCTTGAGTCCTTCGGGAACGTCGCCGCGCACGATGCGTTGCGCCAGACCTTCCACGATGGCGGTCTTTCCCACGCCGGGCTCACCGATCAATACCGGGTTGTTCTTGGTGCGCCGCGAGAGCACCTGCATGATCCGACGGATCTCGTCGTCGCGCCCGATCACCGGGTCGAGCTTGCCGCGGTTTGCCAGCTGGGTCAGATCGCGTCCGTAGCGGGTGAGAGCCTCGTAGGTCGCTTCCGGATTTGCGTTGGTGACTCGCTGGTTGCCCCGCACCTCGCGCAGGGCCTGCATGAGCCGGTCGCGGGTGACGCCGAAGTCCTTGAAGATACGGCCCGCCGCGCCCTTGTCGTCACTGAGAGTCAAAAGGAAATGTTCGACCGAGACGTAGTCGTCTCGGAGCTTGCGCGCTTCCTGCTCGGCTTGGGTGAGCAGGCTGTTCAGCCGCCCGCTGATGTAAACCGAGTCGGGTGCGGAAGCGCCGGCGCCCACTTTGGGAAGTCTCTCGAGCTGTTCGATCAGAGCCTCGGCCACGCCCGGCGTATTCACATCCGCCTTGTTCAAGATCGAGGTCGCCAGTCCCTGCTCCTGCTGCAGCAAGGCCGCCAGGACGTGCTCGACGTCCACCTGTTGGTGACCGTAGGTCACGGCAAGACTCTGGCCCGAGGCCAAGCCTTCCCGCATTTTCTCGGTAAAACGGTTGATATCCATCAATCCTCCAAACCTCTTTCTATGATTATCGGTGAGCGAAGAGTGTCCCCGCAGCCGCCCACAGTTTTGTTATAGGATCGCAGTTCACTCAGATCAAGGATCGCACACGAATGCAGGCATAAAACTTGACAGCCGGAGGCTCAAATCTTAATGGAGTGAGAGCCCCATTGCCGGGCACTGTGTCATCATCGGCAACGCGGAACAGGAAAGATGGAAGACGAAAAAAGGCAGAGCAGTTTTCAGGTTTCCGACCGGCGTTTCTGGGTCGAGGACGAATCGGCGCTGGAAAAGAGCGCCGCGGCCGAGCGCCGCTATCCCTCCTACGTCGAAGAGTTGAAGGCGCGAACCGAGGCCGCCGAAGCCAAGCTGCAGGAAAGAATCGCTCAGCTCGAAGAGGAGAACGCTGCCTTCCGAGAGCGGCTGCGAGGGGAAGTCAGCAAGCGGGTCGACAAGGAGAAGCTCGCCATCTTCCGTGAGTTCCTGGAGATCGCGGACAATCTCGAGCGGGCGCTCGAGGCGGGGAATCCGCAAGATCCCGGCGCCCTGCGCGAAGGCGTGCAACTCACTCTCGAACTCTTTCGAAAGACGCTCAGGGCGCTCGGCGTGAAGCCGCTCGAGGTGTTGGGAGAGCCCTTCGACCCGCACACCGCCGAAGCAGTGGGCGTGATCGAGACCGAAGATGCGGAGAAGGATCAAACCGTCCTCGAGGTGGTGCAGGCCGGCTACCGCTACGGCGACGACCTGCTCCGGCCGGCGCGGGTGAGGGTGGGAAGGACCGCTGGCCACTGAGCGCTCACCGCTGGCCGCTCACCGCTGGCCGGTGACCGCATTCCGCTAGCGGCAAGCAGCAAGCAGCAAGCGCTCCTACCGATATTCGATCTTGATCCTCTTGATGCGGTGGTTTCCCGCGGGCCGGTCTTTGAGGCGGGCGTTCTTCGAAAGAGGGCTTTTCGAGATCTTGTCCGCCACCTCGATTCCCTCCGCGACCCGAGCGAAGACGGTGTACTCCTCGTCCCAGCCCCGCATCCGCTTCAAGCAGATGAAAAACTGACAGCTGGCCGAGTGCGGGTCGCCCGGCTGTCGGGCCATGGCGACCGTACCCCGCTCGAAGGGTGTGGAGCTGAATTCGGCGCTCAAGAACTTGCCGCTGTTTCCCTGTCCGTCGTTGTAGGGGTCGTTGTCCTTGGAATTGGGGTCTCCCCCTTGAATCATGGTGCCGGGCATGACTCGATGAAAAAGGCTGTTGTAGTAGAAGCCTTTTCGGGCCAGGGTGATGAAATTTTCGACCGTCTTGGGAGCCAGGTCCGGCAGAAGCTCCAGTGTGATGTCTCCCTCGCTGGTTTGGACCACCGCAAAGGGCTTTCCGGAAGGCGGCTCGGCAGCCGGCTCTTCGACCTCGGGTTCGTCCGGTTGCTCCTCGGCTGCCGGTTCGGCGGCGGGCGCGCAAGCCGCGAGGACGAGGAGAAAGACGAGCCAAAACAAGTGCCGTGGGATAGTGGAAAAGCTCATGGTAGACTTATTATCGCCGAGCTTTCGAGTGCTCACAACCAGGCATTTTCGACTTCGGCTTCGAGACCCCGGAGGGAAGTCGCGACAGCGGAGACCGGAAGGCCGGCAAGAGACGGGAGAAGGCGAACAGAAACAGGAGAAATCTTCGCGCCATGATTCTGAGAAGGGCCGCCGTAGCTGGAAGATTCTATCCGGGGCGGCCGATCGATCTGGAAGAGACCCTCAGCCGCTGCATCCCCGCCGACGGACCAAGGGAGGATGCTCTGGGAGTCGTGGTGCCCCACGCCGGTTACATGTATTCGGGGGGAGTCGCCGGAGCCACCTACGCCAAAGTCCTGCTTCCGCGGAAATTCATTCTCTTGTGCCCCAATCATACGGGCATGGGCGCACCCATATCGATCATGTCGGTCGGAGAGTGGGAAACTCCCTTGGGACGCGTCCCCATCGAAAGCGATCTGGCCTGTTGCATCCGGCGCTCGGCCGGCATCGTCCAGGAGAGCCCGGAAGCCCATCGCAGCGAACACGCTCTCGAAGTTCACTTGCCCTTTCTTCAACATCTATTGGGAAACGAGTTCCAGTTCGTCCCCATTTCGGTCGGGACGAGCCGCTACGACTGGCTGGTGGAACTGGGCGACGCCTTGGAGCGGGCGGTCCGCAAATCGGCCGAACCCGTGCTCCTGATCGCGTCCACCGACATGAACCATTTCGAGCCCGCGGATCAAAGCGAGGCCAAGGACCGGCTCGCCATCGACCGGATCCGGGAGATGGATGCGCAGGGACTCTACCAAGTGGTGCGCGAGAAGAACATATCGATGTGCGGCTACGGACCCACCGTGGCCGTGCTGTCGGCCTGTCGCCGAATGGGCGCTTCGAGCGCCGATCTCGTCCAATACACCCACTCCGGCAATATCACCGGCGACCGATCGAGCGTGGTCGGCTATGCGGGTCTGGTGATTCGGCGGCCCGGCTAGGAGCCTGTCCGAGTAATCCGGTCTAGAAAGTCTTCCGACGGCCGTCTTCGTCTTGCTTCTGCCGCGGCCGGGGAACTGCAGCAAGCCCCCGCCGGTCAGGGGTAGCGGAAGTGATCGGATTCCGGCCGCTCGAGCCATGCCGAGAGCGTTTGGGCGTGCCGATCTTTGGAGGAAAGCAGCGGGTCTTTCTCGGGCCAATCGATGCCGATCCGTGAGTCGTTCCAGAGAATCCCCGATTCTCCCTCGGGGTTGTAGATGCCGGAGCACAAATACTGGATCTCGGCGAAATCGGAGAGTACGCAGAAGCCTCGCCCGAAACTGGCGGGCGCCCAGACCTGCCTTCGGTTTTCGGAGGAGGCCCGAACACCGACCCATCGCCCCAAGCTGGGGGAGCCTTTTCGGAGGTCGACGGCGACCAGGAGGGCCTCTCCTCTCACCACCCGCATGAGCTTTCCCATGGGAGGATCCCACTGAAAGTGGATTCCGCGGATCACACCCTTCACCGAACCGGACTGGTTTTCCTGCACGAAGCGGGGCAGACCCGCGGCGCGCGCGTTGTCGTCCCGGAAGACTTCCATGAAGTAGCCGCGGTCGTCAGGGATGACCTGGGGGACGATTACCTTGACCTCGTCCAAATGGACTCTTTCGATCTCTTGTCGCAAAACGGAGGTCGAGAATAGAGGCCGCCCCGGCCGTTGTCAAGCCGAGGCTTTCTTGGAGAAATTGGGGCGAAAGGCGTGGCAGAGTGCGATCGCCAGGGCGTCGGCGGCGTCGTGGGATGAAGGTTCGCCGGGAAGGTTGAGGAGCCGGGTGACCATCATCTTGATCTGGTCTTTGTGCGCTCTGCCGTAACCCACGACCGCCTTCTTGACCTCCAGCGGGGTGTAGCGAAACACCTCCGCGCCGCTCTGGGCGGCCGCCAGCAGAATCACCCCTCTCGCCTGACCCAGTTTCAAGGCGCTGTTGGCATTGGCCGCATGGAAGACGTCTTCCACCACCACCACGTCGGGTTCATGTTTGGAAAGCAGGGCGGTCAACTCGGAGTAGATCCTGGCGAGCCGATGGTGCAGTTGTTGGGGCGCTTTCTTGGAGGGACTGCCGACAATCACACCGTAGTCGAGACACTTTACCCGATTGCCATTGAGCGTCACCACGCCGAACCCCGTGGTTCGGCTTCCTGGATCAATCCCGGCTATGACCATGTTCCCATCTCTCTCCGGACCGTGCGGGTTACATCATTCTGCCTCAAGCCACTGACTTTGAGGCCGGGAACTGTACCGAGCCTCGACATGGCCGGCAGGGAATGGTGGGAGTTTCGGAGTGCTGCCGAGGGAAGGCGGGCGAGCCCTGCAGAGGCGTTTGGCGAGCGGACAGCCGCCTAGGCCAAGGCCTCCATTTCGCTCTCTTCGATGTCGAAATTGGCGTAGACGTTTTGCACGTCTTCGTGGTCTTCGAGGACTTCCATCAGGGTCAGCATTCGCTGGGCTTCCTTGCCTTCGAGACGCACTTCCGAGGTCGGGATCATGGTCAGCTCGGCCGTCTCCGTCTCGACGCCCGCGTCCTCGATGGCTTGTCGCACCTGATCGAACTGCTCGAAGGGGGTGTAGATTTCGAAGAAGCCTCCCGAGGACCGCAAATCCTCGGCGCCGGCCTCCAAGACGATCTCCAAGAGCCGGTCTTCGGAGATGGCATCGGTGGGCACCTCCAGATAACCCTTGCGCTCGAACATCCAATTGACGCTTCCGTTTTCCCCCAGGTTGCCGCCGTATTTGGAGAGCAGGTGCCGCACTTCGGCCACGGTCCGGTTCTTGTTGTCGGTGAGGCCCTCGATGAAGACCGCCACCCCTCCGGGCCCGTAGCCCTCGTAGGTCACCGCGTCGTAGCTCTGTCCCGGCAATTCTCCGGTGCCCTTCTTGATGGCGCGCTCGATGTTGCTCTGCGGCATGTTGGCCGCCTTGGCGGCTTGTATGGCGGTTCGAAGCCTGGGATTGGAATCCAGTTCGCCTCCGCCCAGCCGAGCGGCCACGCTGATCTCTTTGATCAAGCGGGTGAAAATCTTTCCGCGTTTGGCGTCCGCGGCCGCTTTCTTGTGCCGGATGGAATGCCATTTGGAATGTCCTGACATGGTTGCAAACCCCTTCGAAAAGGCTTTATTCAGCCGCAATATTCTAACATGCGTGAATCGGCCTCCACCCGGGCGGCTCGGGCTTCGCCC
>JBFGHF010000205.1:0-7006 GCA_041578355.1 Acidobacteriota bacterium | reverse complement strand
GCCTCGACACGGTTGCGCAGAAGTCGGTACTTGGCCATCGGAAAGCGGTGGTTCTCGGGCAAGGGAAGCGGGAAATGGTCGCTGTAGTAGACTCGCATGGACAGTCTACAGTCTACAGTCTGCAGTCTGCTGGGTGGTGCTGCCCAAATAGGAAATCGCCGGCGCTGACGAGACCGAGAGCGAGAGCCTGCAACCCCGACTTGATCGGCAGGAACGTCACAAACCGGTCAAGTTTGAGTTTTGAGACGTCGTAATCGTATTCGTTATCGTAATCGTTGTCGAAACTCGTTGGCGAGATGGCCCTGATTGACATCGGAGAGCGGCCGATTACGAATACGATTACGAAACCCTCTCGGCGGTAGGAAGTCGCGCCCTATGGACTTGTGCTGCTGATTTGAAGATGATTTGCAAAATGCCGGGGCGTTAGATGCCCTTCGGATGGGCGACCCACGCAATGGTCCGCTCGGTCTCGCTCTCGCTCTCGGCCTCGCCCTCGGCTAAACCCTCAAAACAAAGCCCGCCTGCCCCTCGCCTGAAGCCGGGAGCCCTCAGTCCTCATCTGGTATCCTGACGGTCGAAAAAAAGATGGCTCATTTGCAGGTAGTTGAAAGGACAGCATGAGTGAGAAGGTGATCATCATTGGTTCGGGCTGTGCGGGCTCGACAGCAGCGATTTACGCGGCCAGGGCCCGGCTCGATCCCCTGGTTTTCGAGGGCCGCGAACCGGGAGGACAGCTCTCTCTGACCACCGACGTGGAGAATTTCCCCGGCTTTCCGGAGGGAGTCCAAGGCCCGGAACTGGTCCTGCTCATGAAGAAACAAGCGGAGCGCTTCGGGGCTCGCTACAAGATGGAGTGGGTCCAGAAGGTCGATCTATCGCGCCATCCCTTCGAATTGACAACCGACCGGGATTCCTACCAGGCAGAGAGTTTGATCGTCGCCTCGGGCGCCTCGGCAAAACTGCTGGGTTTGGAATCGGAGCGCAAGCTGATCGGCCACGGAGTGTCGACCTGCGCCACCTGTGACGGTTTCTTCTTCCGCGAGCAGGAGATCATGGTTGTCGGAGGCGGCGACACGGCCATGGAGGAAGCGCTCTTCCTCACCCGCTTCGCCAGCAAGGTCATCGTGGTTCATCGCAGGGACGAGCTTCGCGCATCCAAGATCATGGCCGACCGCGCCCTGCAGCATGAGAAGATCGAATTCCTCTGGAACACGGTGGTCACGGAAATCCTCGATCCTGAAAAGAACAAAGTCGAAGCGGCGCGACTCAAGAACGTCGAGACCGGAGCGGAAGTGCTCCGGCCGATCGGCGGCATCTTCATCGCCATCGGGCATCAGCCCAACACCGACATCTTCGATGGGCAGTTGGAGATGAACGAGGTCGGCTACTTGACGATCCGAAACGGTTCATCCACCAGTGTCGACGGCGTGTTCGCGGCGGGTGACGTACACGATTTCGTCTATCGGCAGGCCGTGACTGCAGCCGGGGCCGGCTGCCGGGCCGCCATGGACGCCGAGAAGTGGCTCGAAGCGAAAGAGCACTCCGAGGCGGTCAAAGCCGTCTAGCCCGGGCTGAAGACAGGTTGGGAGCGAGAATTCAGGGTCCTGTGGCCAGGGCGTCTAGGCCGTCCCCGCCTTCTCTCCGCTTCGCAGAATCGCCCGTTTGCCGACCTCGCCGATCAAAGTCGACACGAAGACCTCGAAGCGATGGAGGATGAAGGCCCGCTCCCGCTTTTCCGAAGCCTCGAATTCCTTGTGGAACTGCTCGAAGGGTCGCCAGTCCTTGAAGAAGAGGGTTCGCATCGATCCCTGCTCGAAATGTTCCAGCGCTGAAATCAGCTTCTGGAAGCCTTCGTTGGTCTCCTTGGTCTCCTCTTTGACCGCGATCTTGTACATCTCCCGCAGATCGGCCAGCAGTCGCTCGGAATCCTCCCTTCGCTGGCGCAATTCGGCGAACAGCTTGAATTCGTCGAAATCGGGGTTGAGCTCGTAGACCAGGCTGGTGAAAGACTGTTGGACCGAATTGCGCAGCAGTCCCAACCCTGTCTCCAATTGGGAGTAGATCTCCTCCAGCCCCCTTTGAGAGCCGATGTTTTTGAGTTCCTCCCCGAAGATTCGGCGGGTCTCGATCTTGAGCGCAAATCGAACGGCCTGGAAAGCTTCCGCCAGACCGGGATGATAGTAGCCCAGGTACTTCTGCGTCTCCTCCAGCAGCTTCAGAAAGCCGTGGCAGAGGAAACGGGCGTAGATCAGGAGGATCGTGAGCTGTTGGAATCGGAAGCTCCCCTTCATCAATTTCTGCGCATAGCTGAGCGTGCTCAGCAGCTTGAGCAGGTGACGGAAGATGCGTTCCAATTCCTCGCGGGTGGAGTCCAGTTCAACGTGGGTGAGAATCTCGCGGTGGAGCACCAGGTAGTACTTACTGAGTTGATGGCGGCGGGTGAGATAGGCGTGGCTCTCGCTTTGCAGGTACTTCGAGATGTGGTCGGCCAGCAGCCAGGAGAAAGCTTTCAACTCTTTGGCCGTCAGCTTTTTCCTGCCCAGGCTGCGGCCGAGTATCCGGGCTCTTTTGAGGAAGTCCCAAAGGTGAAAGAAGTCACCCATCAGCCGCCCCAGCACCTTATGGTGGCGGACACGCTCGAGCCAGTCTCCCTCTAGTGACAAGGTGGTCAGAGATTCGGTCTGATGCTTGATCTCCTCGCCCACAACGGTGGGCGAGCGTTCCAGAAGGTCGTCGATGACCTTGTTGTAGCCCTGCAGCTGGAATTGAAGGTTGGCCTTGACGGAGCCGAATTCGGGAGACGAGTCGGCCTCGGCCAACTGGCTGTACCCCGAGGCAAGGGCCTCCAACCAGAGCTCGAACTCCTCGACGGGCTGCAGTCCTAGAATTCGGTCCACGGAGCGTATTATCCGAGATCGGGGCCGGAAGCTATGGTAATAGTTATCACAATAGAGGAGTTGCAATGCTGCCCGCGGACAAGATAATGGCGCCCACAGACTTCAGTAAGGCCTCCCGTTTTGCGATCCGACAGGCGTCCCAGCTGGCGGAGCATTTCGGGGCGGAATTGGTCGTGGCGCACGTCATTGAACCGGTTTCGGTTCCGCCCGATCTCGATTACGGTGTGGACAGCCCCATCTACGAACCGGGATTGTATCGGGAATGCGAGGAGCGTTTGCAGGATTTGGTGAGGTCTCAAATGCCGGAGAAGATTCCCGTGAGGACGGTGTTGTGTTACGGCGACGCCCCCCGGGAGATTTGTCGGATCGCGAGAGACGAAGGGGTGGATCTGATCGTACTCTCCACCCATGGGCTGACCGGTTGGAGGCACCTGGTTTTTGGCTCGGTGGCGGAAAAGGTGGTTCGGCTGGCCGGCTGTCCGGTGTTGACACTGCGCGCCCCCCAGGACGGGGATTGACGGCACGTGAGCGGGAGCCGGATTGTCTTCCAAGAAGGCTGTGCACGTCCTCCGCGCGACCCCTTTCATCTGCCCGAGCCCCGGGGTTTGTTAGGCTAAGGCCATGGACTTGACACTGGTCTGGACGGAAGGGCTGAAGTTCGAAACCGAGACGGCCAATGGCCGCAAGTTGACGCTGGACGGTGACAGCAAAGAGTCCTTCTCACCCACCGAAGCCCTCCTCTCGGCGTTGGGCGGCTGCATGGCGATCGACGTCGTCTTGATCCTCCGCAAAATGCGGGAGGACTTGCAGGGCCTTCGAGTCCGACTCGAGGGAGAGCGACGCTCCGAAAGCCCACGCTATTTCCAGTCGGCGGCTCTTCGCTTTTCCCTGCGGGGCGGGGTCGATCCCGGCAAGGCCCAGCGCGCCATCGACCTGTCGCGCGACAAGTACTGCAGTGTGTTGCACACATTGCGGCCCGACTTGAATCTCACTACCTCCTTCGAAATCGAGAGTTAGTTTCGTCCACAGAGCCCTGGGAGATGGAATGGTCCTTCTGAAAGTCACCTATCGGGTGCGTGCCCATCACATGGCGGAGTTCGAAGACATTTTTCAAGAACAGATCCGTCCCCTGGTCGCCGAACACGGTCTGGATTTCATGGGCATCTGGCGGACGCTTGTTGGAAACGCCGGTGAGTATCTCGAACTCTGGAGGTTCGAGTCCAGCGGCGACTTCGAGAAGCGCTGGAAGACCCTCTTCGAGGACGCCCGCCTGCAGGACATCTTCAAGACCACCGGACCCATGGTGGAGGGTGAGAATTTCAGCCTGCTCGAGCCGGTCGGGTCCTGAGCGAGGATGCGGACCGGCGAGAGTCAGGCCGCGCGGAACGCAGGCATCCCTGCCTGCAATTCTCCGGGCAGAGCGCGGCGGAGCGCTGCTGTAGGTGTTGCGGTTGCGTTCAGCCGGTGCCTTACCCAATAATCGAGCCGACCGATGATTCGTTTTTTTTGGAGCGCTCTTTTAGCGTTGACGGTGGGAGCGGCCGGCGCTGCTTCCTTCGAGGAGTCCGAAGAACTCGTCGTCGGGGAAAAGCAGGTCGTGATCGATACCAGCGGAGGAAGCTTGGTGATCGAGGTCTTTCCCGAAGAGGCGCCCCGCCATGTGCAGGCTTTCCTCCGCCGCATCCGCGAAAACTTCTACGTCGGAACAACATTCCATTTGGTCGTTCCTTACGGGATTATCCAGGGCGGCGATCCCATCTCGAAGGATCCGGGACGGCGGGCTGAATACGGTACGGGAGGACTCGAGGAACTGGCCCGCGAAGCGAGTCGGGTTTCGCATACACGGGGTACCGTCTCGACCGTGGTGGCTCCGGGTCAGCCCGACTCGGGCGGGTCGCAGTTCTTCATTTGTGTCACCGATCAAGTCCAACTGGACGGCCAGTTCACCGCCTTCGCCCGCGTCGTCGACGGACTCGACCACCTGGAGCAGATCTCCCTGATTCAGGCGGACGAGCACGGGCGCGCCCTGCAGCGGGTCGAGATAACGCAAACCTACGAGCGCGACCGTCCGCCTCCCGAAGTCGCCCCCTTCGCCGACACCAGTGTCGAAGAGTTGGCTCAATACCGGGCGGTGATTCGAACCAATCTGGGAGAGATCGAGCTCTCCTTTTTCCCTGACTTGGCGCCCATGCACGTGCGGCAGTTCCTGCGTTTCGCGCAACTCGGCCTCTACGACGGGACGGACTTTCACCGGGTGGTCCCAGGCTTCGTCATCCAGGGTGGCTCGCTGGGGCAGCGTCAGCCTCCGGTCCCCGACGACTTGCGGAAATACGTTCGACCCCTCGAGGCGGAGTTCAGCGAGCGACCCCATCAGGCGGGATCGCTTTCGATGGCGCGGGGCACCGAGGAAGACAGCGCCATCGACTCGTTCTTCATCGTCCTGGCCGACGCCCCCTTTCTGGACGGAAAGTACACGATGTTCGGAAAGGTCGAGAGGGGGTTGGAAGTCGTCGACGGCATCGCCCAGGTGCCGTTGCGCGGGGAGACGCCGATCGTACCCGTCCACATCGAGGCGATCACGGTCCGCGAGCCGTGACGATCGGCTTCTCAGCCTGTCCGTGTCGATGACGAATATGATCACGAAGCCACAAAACCCACAAACTCATAAACCGATAAACCCACCCCATGAACCCTTCCGCAGCTGTTGATTTCCCGCTCCGCGTCCGCTATGCCGAAACCGATCAGATGGGCTTTGCCTACTACGCCAACCATCTGGTTTGGTTCGAGGTGGGCCGGGCCGAGTTTTGCCGCAAAGCGGGTTTTTCCTACGAGGAAATGGAGCGGACCACGGGCAGCTTTCTGATCGTGGTGGAAGCCTATTGCCGCTATCTTCGTCCGCTTCGCTACGATACGGCCTTCCTCGTGCGAACGCGGCTCGAGCAGCTGCGCTCCAAGACGTTGCGTTTCTCCTATGAACTGCTGACGGATTCAGGAGAGCTTTGCGCTCGGGGATACACCAAGCATGCGGTGACCGGAAAAGACGGCCGATTGAAGCGGTTCCCGGAAGAATACCGCGCCTACTTGTCTGCCGGACCGGGCGGGAACGAGAAAGGACCGTGAAGAAGCTTCTCGATTCCTTCGTCTACCTCAAGGTCAGGCTCTTCTTCGCTTTTCTGGGGTTTCTTCCCCGAGTCTTGGCCCATCCGCTCTGCCGCTTAATCGCCTGGCTGGTCTTTCAACTCGACGGCCGCCATCGGCGCGTCGGGCTGATCAATCTCGATATCGCATTTCCCGAAAAAAGCCTCCGCTGGAAGCGGCGCACCTTACTGCGAAGCTTTCAGCAACTCGGTGACCAGGCGGTCGAGATTTCGCGGATGACAGGCCGTTCCGCCCGCGAGATCCCGTCGCGAGTGACTTATGAATCGGGAAGGGGATTGGAGAACTATCTGCAGGCTCGACGCGACGGCTTGGGAGTCATTTTTCTCACCGCCCACATCAGTGCCTGGGAGCTGTTGCCTGCCGCCCATGCTTTGCACGGGCACCCTTTGACCTTTGTCGTCCGCCCGCTCGACAACCCGCCCTTGGAGCGCTGGGTTTCCCGTCTGCGCAGCCGACATGGCAACCGGGTATTGCCCAAGCGGCGGGCCCTGGGCCGAGCCCTGCGCCTGATCCGGGAGGGCCGGGACGTCGGCTTCCTCATCGACCAGAACGTGCAGAAAAGGGACGGGGTGTTCGTCCCCTTTCTGGGCCGTTCGGCCTGCACGACCCCGGCGTTGGCGGCTTTGGCCTACCGAAGCGGGGCGGCCGTGGTGCCCGGCTTCATCTACCCGCTGGAGCAGGTCGGTCGCTACTCGATCCGTTTTTATCCACCCCTCTGTTTCAAGGGCGATGGGAACGAGAAGGACCTGGAGCGGGCCACCGCGCAATTGAACCGCTACATCGAGGAGATGATTCGCGAATTCCCCGAGTGCTGGCTCTGGGGACACCGCCGCTTCAACACTCAGCCCGACGGCCGATCGCCGTATTGATGGGAGTCTTGCGTCTTGCGTCCTCCGTCTTGTGTCCTCCGTCCTCCGTCTGCCGTCTTCCGTCTTGGGTGGCCGCGCCCT